>CAMHMW010000172.1 GCA_946186335.1 uncultured Candidatus Melainabacteria bacterium | reverse complement strand
TAAATCAAAAATTCACGCAGAATGTATAAAAATTCTTGTCGGACTAACCGATATGGTGAAAGAATTTATGCCATCTCTTGTGAAAACCGAGAAAATTATGTCGGAAATTGATTTTCATTTTGCAAAGGCAAGATATGCGGTAAAACTTCATTCAACAGAACCCGAGTTCTCGGAGGAAAGATATATTTATATAGAAAATATGAAACATCCTCTGCTTATGAGTTTGGGGGAAGATGTGATTCCGAATAATTTTGAAACGGGAAAAGATTATAAGATGATGATTATAACCGGTTCAAATACCGGCGGAAAAACCGTTACACTGAAAACTGTCGGTTTGTTTATTCTTATGATGAAAGCGGGTTTGTTTTTGCCCTGTACTTATTCAAAAATTTATCCGTATCGGGATGTTTTTGCCGACATCGGAGATACCCAGAATATTATGCAGAGTTTGTCAACCTTTTCTTCTCACATGACAAATATTATTGCTATTCTGAATAGCAGTGACGAAGATTCGTTTGTATTGCTGGATGAAATTTGTGCGGGAACAGATCCTGTTGAGGGTGCCGTTCTTGCACGTGAAATTCTTGAAAAGCTTGCAAAAAATAATGTTTCAGGAGTTATAACAACGCATTACGGGGAATTAAAAGCACTTGAATACATAAACCCGTTTTTCAAAAATGCCTCAGTTGAATTTAATACCGAAACCCTGAAACCGACATACAAACTCTTAATCGGTATTCCGGGGTTAAGCAACGCAATATCAATTGCTTCTAATTTAGGACTGGATAAAGAGATTGTGGAAAGGGCTAAAAATGTTTTAATAACCCAAAAAGACCCGACTGTTGCGGTTGTTGAAAAATTGCAGGAAACCCATCAGCAGCTTTCCAAAAATCTTGAAGCGGCGCAAGAATTAAAAGAATCCTCTCTTGAAATAAAACAGGAATACGAAGAAAATCTTGACAAAATCAAAAAAGACAAAAAGAAAACCCTGAAAAATATAAAAAATAAATTTGACGGCGAGATGCTTTCCGCAAGGGCAGAAATAAAGGAAATTCTTGACGAATTAAGAAAAGAAAAATCCGAAAAAATTGCACGCCGGGCATATTCACGTCTTGCAAAACTTGAAAAAGGTTTTTATAACGGTATTGATGAGGTTTCGGACAGGCAAAAATATATTGAAATCAACTGGGATAATGTAAAAATCGGGGATGTGCTGATGCTGAAAGAACTTCACCAAAAAGTTACGGTTGTTTCCCTTCCAGACAAAAATAAGAAACTTTTTGTTGATATGGGTGCGATGAAAATGAAGGTTAAAAAGGATGAACTTGCGGTTCTTGACGGGAATTACAAAGAACCGAATAAGGTTAAAATCCCCGGAACATCCTTCAACAGTTTTGAATTGAAACGCTATGCAATGTCACAGACTCTTGATTTAAGAGGATTTAGAGTGGAAGAAGCGCTGGATGAAGTTGAGAGTTATCTTGATAAAGCAAGTCTGGCAAACCTTTCCCCTGTCTATATAATTCACGGACATGGTACAGGGGCATTAAAACAAGCGGTGAGAGATTTTCTCAAAACTTCACCTTATGTTGCAAAATATCGTCCCGGAGAAGATTCCGAAGGCGGTGACGGAGTCAGTGTTGTTGACATAAACTAGCGGCAGATTTGTATAATTTCGCTTTTAGCCTGAATACTGTTAAACATTAGGTTCTCGGCTATTATATAGGCATTTGCCCTCGAAAAAATACAGATGGTTTGAGAAATATTATAACCAAAATAGCAAAAAAAAATATTTTCATATCTTATATTGTGTCAGTAATGAAAGTAGCATTCCAAACAATCAATTTATATAATATTCAAAAAACTGATTTGTCAAAAAATGAGAATATTCAAAGACGTACGAATGTTTCGTTCTCAGCTTTGCCTAAGGTTGAGGTAAAAAATACAAAGAATATTTTTAAAATTAACAAATTGGTCAATAATTTTACTAAAATCTACATGGACGATATGCCAGGGCTCGCCGAATCAAAAGAAACATTATTTGAAAAGTTTTTGATATTTACATTAGGCAAAATTGTAAAAATCGCAATGGAATATAAGGCATTATCCTTTAATGGTGCTGCCGGAATATTAAAAATAGACAATAAAACTGCCGGCGGTTATGCTATTGCCATAGATAAAGAGAATGATTTAGGGTTTATGATGCTTTTATCATTGGATAAAAAATATCATCATACAAGGGTCGGAAATAGAGCTCTTATTGATATGGCTGAAAGTATTTATAAAAAAGCAAAGGCAAAAAATGTTTCAAGAATTGCTTGGATTGTAGATGATGAAAATAAACGAGGCGCAAATTTATTTAGTCGTTTTAAAACTAATATAGAAGAATATAAATCAGGCGATGTTCATGTAATTGATATTGAAGAATTTGGTAAAACTATTCGTAAGCATAAGTTGGCAGGGTAAACTTCAGTCTGCCCAATTTAAAAATTTTAATAGTAA
>CAMHMW010000171.1 GCA_946186335.1 uncultured Candidatus Melainabacteria bacterium | reverse complement strand
TCAAAATTGATAGACAGTTGCCTCTGCAAGGAATATAATCTTAACAGGATATTATTAAAAAGAAGGACAAGAAATGAGCATTTATTTATTAGAAGTCGGAACGGAAGAATTACCATATAAATTTATTCCGCAGGCAATTGAACAGTTAAACAGCGGTTTTACAAATTTCTTAAACGATAACAAAGTTAAATTTGACAACATAAAAGTTTGTGCAACCCCACGCCGTTTAGCAGTAATAATTGACGGCTTGGATACCCAAACTGCCGATGAAGAAAAAATCATAAAAGGACCTATCGCAAAAGTTGCTTTTGATGAAAACGGGAACCTTACAAAAGCAGGCGAAGGTTTTGCCGCAAAAAACAATTTGACAAAAGACGATTTGTTTATTCAGGATAATTATGTTCACGCAAAAATTGTTATTAAAGGGAAATCCATTTCCGAACTTCTTAAAGATAATGTTCCTGCAATATTTATGAAGTTACAGGGCGCTCACTTTATGAGATGGGGTTACAATAACGAAAAATTCTCCCGCCCGATTAAATGGATAGTTTCACTGTTAGACAACGACGAAGTTAAGATAAAAATTATCGATAAAGAATCCTCTGTATATTCGAAAGGTCACAGATTTGCAGGTCAGCAAATTCTGATTTCAAACCCGAAAGAATATATTGATGCATTAAGAAAAGAATACGTAATTGTTGACCAGAACGAAAGAAAAGATATTATCGTTCAAAAGGCAAAAGAGGCAGCAGCAACACTCGGTGCTGAGCCGTATTATACGGATGATTTACTGGAAGAAGTAACATTTATCACAGAATATCCGGTTCCCGCAATATGCGAATTTGACCCGAGATATTTAGATATACCCGAAGAAGTAACCGTAACGGTTATGGCTGTTCACCAAAGATATTTTGCACTCTACAAAGACGGCAAACTTATAAACAAATTTATCACAATGACAAACTATATCGGAGATGAATTTGAAAACATCAAAGCGGGAAATGTCCGTGTTATTAAAGCAAGACTAGATGATGCAGTATTTTTCTTTAACGAAGATACAAAAAAACCACTTACAGATTATGTTGAAAACTTGAAAGGAGTAACCTTCCAAAAAGGTATGGGAACAATGTTTGATAAAACCCAACGTCTTATCAAATTATCAAAAGCAATTGCCGATGACTTGAACATCCCGTCAGGTGATATTGAGCGCACGGCACAACTTTGCAAAGCAGATTTAACCACAAACCTTGTATTTGAATTTACCGAGCTTCAGGGCTTTATCGGTGCTGATTATGCAAGAGTTTCGGGAGAAAATGATAAAGTTGTTCAGGGTATTAAAGAACACTATTTCCCATTAAATGCCGAAAGCGAAACCGCAGAAGGTATTGAAGGTCAAATTGTCGGAATTGCCGATAAAATTGATACGGTCTGTGCGGTTTTTGTCGGCGGTAAAAAACCGACAGGTTCATCCGATCCGCTGGGAGTACGCCGCGCAGCATTAGGAGTTATAAGAACAATTCTTGATGCGGGTTTAAAAATTGATATTGATAAATATATTGAAGAAGCACTTAAACTTCTCCCGATTCAAAAAGACTGTGCCGATGAAATAAGAGAATTTTTCATCCAGAGAATGATAATTCTTCTGAGCGAAAAATATGAGAAAAACATTCTGGAAGCATGCGCAGTTAAAAATCCGCTGAAAGATGTTGCAGATTACGTAAAGCGTGTTGAAATCGTTAAAAATCTCAATGCACCGCAACTGTTAGAAAATGCAAACCGTGTTATAAGAATCTTAAAAGAGCCTGCCGCAAACGGTGTAAATCCTGTATTATTTGTTGAAAATGCAGAAAAAGAACTTTATAATGCTATTGATAAAGTAACGGAAACTAATGACTACAATGCATACCTCAATTCGCTGGAAAATCTGAACCCGGCGGTTACAAAATTCTTTGATGATGTACTTGTCATGGATAAAGATGAAAAAATCAAACAAAACAGAATTGCATTGTTAACATTATTACGAAACAAATATGATTTCTTAACAGATTTCAGCAAGATATAGCCTGTATTTTGGCGATTTGTTAATTTTTGTAACAGTAAATTGTTAAAAAGTCAATTATTATTTTCAGGATACTTTAAAATAATACAAGAAGGAAATGTGAAGGTAGGCAAAACAAATGTTTGACCGCATTAAGAATTTAAAAATCGTAAAACAACTGAAAGAGTCAATCAGTCCTAAAACCCGTTGGCAGGCTTTTTCAGCAAAGAATACATTAGACAAAAGCACCACGGATTACTTAGAATCAATTAGCGGTGTTGAAAATCTAAAATCAATTTCTGACGACCTCGAGCTGGAAGCAATGGTCAGAAGCCAACTCAAAGAGGAATTTCCCAACATTGAAAGCATGAAATCCTATGAGTTGTTAGTGGATGCAGTTATGCATAATCTCAGAAAAAAACAGCTTCAAGCCACAGACAATCCTGATATAAAATAGATTGTCAAAATT
>CAMHMW010000170.1 GCA_946186335.1 uncultured Candidatus Melainabacteria bacterium | reverse complement strand
GTTTTAACCCCCAGCGCCACCGCAACATGCAAAGGGGCAGAATCCGAGCATAAAAAAGTTTCCGCACCCGAAATAAGTTCTGCCAGTTCTTTTAAATTTTTTGTTGTTCCGTAAAGATTTTCAAAATTATCTGTTGTGACAGTTTTGAGTATGGTTTCAATACATTCTCTGTCGTCAGGTCCTCCGGCAAGTTGAACCTTTCTCCCGCTTTGAGCGAGGATATCTATAACTTTTGCCCATTTCTCCGCAGGAATAGTTTTAATACAACCCTTTTGGATACTTAATTTACTTACCCCCGGATGAATTAAAATTGTATCTTTTACGGTTAGGTGTTTTGTTACCTGAATTTCGGGCAATTCTGTATTAATATTCGTCAAACCCCTTATAAGGTCGTGATACATTGCGCATGCATACTGATTTTTGTTTAATTTAACAGGATTCGTTAAAAGTTTTCTGCTCAAATTCCCCGTATCATATCCGCAGCGGGTTTTTATTCCCGTTAAAAACAGCAGAATGGAAATCAGTTTGTTCCCGCCCGAGGATATAACAAGGTCAAAATGCCCCAAACGTGCTTTTATAAGCAGTTTGAACATTTCAAAATATTTGTTCTTCCCCTTAACGTCAATTAAAATCAAATCGTCAATAATATTTGTGAGGTCTTTAATTCCTTTGCTTCTGGGCTCTAAGGCAAGGGTTATTTTTGCATCAGAAAACTGTTTTTTTAAGGAAATTAAGGTGGGGAGGAAAAATATTTCATCTCCAATTCCTCCGAAATTTATTGCAAGAATGTTTTTAAAGTCTTTGCCCAATGCTTTTTACCTCAGGCTTTCCGGCATTGCCAGAGGTATAGGTGCGGCTTTTGTCGGTGCTTTTGTCGGAATCGGTGCAGCCGCAGGTTTTGGCGGTGCTGCTGCCGGTTTTTGTTCCGGTGCGGGAGGTGCTGTTGTCACAGCAGGTGTTTCTTTTCCCGCAGGAGTTTCCTGTTTTGCAGGTTCTTGTTTTTCATCATTTTTTGGTGCTTCGGTTTTTCCTTCCGGTGTGATTTCTTTTCCTTCGTTAGACGGATTTTCGTCATCACCGATAACTGTTGCATTTCCAAATCCTGCACTGTAATTTGTAAGTTCAACTTCCGGATAATCAAAATCTCTGTTTCCGTAATCTTTTGTTGCAACTGTCATGACATCTTTCCAGATTCTTGCGGGAACCGTACCGCCGTACAGACCATGTATTTTTTTATTGTTGTCATCTCCAACCCAGACACCAGTTACAACATCCGGAGTGTAACCGACAAAATATGCGTCTTTGTAATCATCCGTTGTACCTGTTTTTCCTGCTGCGGGTTTGCCGATATTTGCGGCTGTACCTGTACCTGACAGAATAACGGTTTTTAACATTGCGGTCATTTCCGCTGCTGTTTTAAGACTTATCTGGTGTGAAGTTTTTGTTTTCCCTGCCTTGTAAAGAACACGACCTCTTGAATCCTGAATCATCTCTATTGCATAAGGCTGAACGACATAACCGCCGTTTGCAAATGCCCCGTAGGCTCTCACAAATTCAAAAAGTTTAACACCGTTTGAACCCAGTGATATTGTATAATCATATTCAAGCGGGGTTGTTATTCCCAAAACTTTCGCTAACTGGATAACGGAACGAATACCGACTTCCTGAATCATTCTTGCCGCACAAACATTTGAAGATACCATTAATGCTTTATAAATCGGAATTCTTCCTCTGTAACTGTGGTTAGAGTTGTGCGGTGACCAGTTCCCTATGGTAATCGGACTGTCGTCAATTAAGTCGTTCGGAGACATTCCTTTTTCCATTGCGGCAGCATAAACAATGGGCTTAAATGCAGACCCCGGAGGTCTGATAGCCTGTGTTACCCTGTCGTATTGGCTTTCTGCATAGTTTTTGCCGCCAACATAGGCAATAATTCTTCCGTCATTCGGATTATATGTGAAAACTGCTGCCTGCTGGGATTTATTACGTAAACCCCACGCATTAAGGTATTTTAAAACGGCTTCGTTTGCGGTTTCCTGAACTTTTGAATCAAGAGTTGTAACGACTTTATATCCGCCATGAATTATGTCTGTTTCGGAAAATCCTAAATCCTGCATTTCTTTCATTACAAAATCGCTGAAATAGGGCGCTCTGTTTGTGGTGTATATCTGAGGCAAAGAACTCAGATTTACAGGTGCTTCAATGGCTTTTTTATACTCATCTTCCGTGATGTATTTCATTGTGAGCATACGTTTCAAGACCTGATTACGTCTTTTTATTGCCAAATCTTTGTTGTTATAAGGATTGTAAACAGACGGTGCCTGTGGCAGACCTGCCAAAAGTGCCTGCTCCGGCAGAGTCAGTTGTGATAATTTTTTGTTAAAGTATCTTTTTGATGCTGCGGAAACACCGTAAGCTCCGGCACCTAAATATACATTATTTAAGTACATTTCAAGAATTTTGTCTTTTGAAATGGTTTTTTCAATTCTTGCGGCAACTTCAATTTCTTTAATTTTTCT
>CAMHMW010000169.1 GCA_946186335.1 uncultured Candidatus Melainabacteria bacterium | reverse complement strand
GATTTAAAAAAAGGTTTAAACCATATAATTTCACAGGATAAAAGAAGTTTTATATCAGGGGTTAATCCTTATGTAAAACAGGCACAGGAATATAAACGGCTCGGTAATGAGCAGTTGGAATATGAAGCACTTTTGAACGGAACAAAAGACCAAAATTCATACATTGCCTATTATTATCTCGGAAACTTTTTCAGGGACAGAAATAATTTTTCGCAGGCACTTGATGCTTATAACAATGCCGTAAGTGCAAAACCTGATTTTGCACAGAGTTATCTTGCTTCTGCCATAACACTTTTTGATATGGGGCGGTATAACTCTGCAATAAATCCAGTTGACAAATATTTGACATTTAATCCGAATGATGATTTGGCTTATGCTCTGAAATCACGTATTGAATTTCAGATGGGTATGCTTGATGCGTCAAGAATTGATAATGATAAAGCCATTGAATTAAACGATTGTCCGGAATATCAGTTTGACAGGGCAAAAATTTTATTTAAATCGGGGCAGTACAAGCAGGCAAAAGATTTATTTACACAGATTCTGCCGAATATACAAACTTCAAAAATATATGAATACATGGGCTATTGCGATTATGAAATCGGTGATTATATGAGTGCTCTGAATAATATTGACAAGGCTCTCATACTTTCTAATGATGATGAATATTTGGAAAACAAGTATAATGAAATAAAGCGGCTTTTGGAAAGCGGAAACAATGAGTAAAAGATATAAAAAAGAAAAAAAAGAAGGTTTTTTCACAAAAGTTGTCAATACGGTTGTTACTTTGTGTCTGACAGCGGGTATGCTCTGGGGTTTACAGGCATGTTCGGGTGTTAATGCGAGTGCCGATACTTTGAAATTTGCTCAGGTAAGCGATGTTCATTTTCTTGAAAAAGGTCAGAATACCACATTCAAAATGACCGGTGAATCTCCCAGATTACTTGATGATGCAATTTCTCAGCTAAATTCATATCAGGATTTGGACTATATAATGTTTACGGGTGATTTGATAGATAAATCTTTTGAAAAAGAGTTAAGAGCGGTTCTTCCGCATCTTGAAAAACTGAATGCACCTTGGTATTTCGCATTTGGAAATCACGACAGATGCGTGGGCGGATATCTGACAACTCTTGTATATCTTGATATGTTGAGAAATTCAAACCCGAATTTTAAATTCAAAAAAGCATATTATTCTTTTGTCCCGAAAAAACATTTTAAGGTTATCGTGCTTGATGATATTATAACTAACGAAATAACTTCAAACGGCTATATAGATGAAGAACAGTACAAGTGGTTAAAAAAAGAACTTGATACTTCTAAAAATGACACGGTTTTAATCTATATGCATGTTCCGATTATAGAACCGTTTACGAGTCCTAATCACAAGTTACGTAATGCAGGTGCGGTTAAATCTTTGATAGAAAGTTACAAAAATCCGATAGGAGTTTTTCAGGGGCATTACCATGCCGCAAAAATTACTCAGCACAATAACGTTTTGTATGTTAGTTCTCCTGCTTTGGTGTCTTATCCGAATGCGTTCAGAGTTGTTACTGTCACGAATCACAAAGACAAGGTGACTTTTGATTTCGAGTGGAAAGAAACAAATGAAAAAGTTATTCAGAAGATGGCAAAAATGCTGGTATTCGGAACTGTAATATATACCGGTGAAGAAAAAGACCAGTCAGGTACCTACGAAATATCAAAATAATTATAAGGAAGAGTTTATGGACGAATTTAAAGTAAAATTCAGAGGTGTAAGAGGAAGTTTTCCTGTTGTCGGAAGAAGTTTTCTGCAATTTGGCGGAAATACCTCCTGCGTTGAGGTAAATGCCGGAGGGCGCATAATAATTCTTGATGCTGGAACGGGAATTGTTGCGGCAGGTGATGAACTTATGGAAAAACATATTTCTTCATCCGCTAATCCGCAGGAAAGAACCCCTGTAAATGCGACTGTTTTGGTTTCTCACATACATCAGGATCATCTTCTGGGGTTGACATTTTTTAAACCCCTTCATCTGAAATCTTCCGATATCAGTGTTTTTGGGTCAACATCTCCCGATACGAATATGTCAAAGAGTTTATCCGAACTTATTTTCGGAAAAACATTTCCGCTCGATTTGGGTGATATTGCCTGCAACTTTGAAATTAATGATATTGACGGTGAAACCTGTATTTTAATTAAACCTGATGAAAAACCGCAAATTGTGGATAGAAATGATGTTCAGCAGGGTGAAAATGATATTCTGATAACATATTATAAATCTTATGTTCATCCGCAGGACGGAGTTATGATTTATAAGATTTCTTACAAAAATAAGTCGCTTGTCTATGCAACGGATAAAGAATGTTATATGGGCGGAGATAAGAAGTTTATTAAGTTTGCAAAAAATTGTGACCTCCTTATTCACGATGCTCAATATACCACAGAAGATTATATGAATCCGCATTCTCCGAAACAGGGCTTCGGACATTCAACTTATGATATGGCAATAGAGGCTATGAAACAGACAAATGCCAAAAATCTTGTATTTTTCCACTACGAACCGTCGTTGCGTAGGCCATGATTATCAGAGCCGTCAGATTTACATGATTACG
>CAMHMW010000168.1 GCA_946186335.1 uncultured Candidatus Melainabacteria bacterium | reverse complement strand
CAAAGAGAAAAAATTAAAAATGTTTATGTAAAACAAAAGAAGTGATGATTTACTTTTTGTTTTTCTCCCTCCTTTTATAGGGGGAGGGAATTATTTATGGTTAATTATTAATAATCTTCATCCTCTCCCATAGAGGGAGGAAACTGTTTCGACATGCTATATTGCACGAAGTGCCGAAACAGACTTATCAAACTTATAGACTTAACTGTGACCTATCAGACTTCTTTTATATTTACCCCTAGACCATTGCAAGTTCTTTATTGCTGAAAGGGTTTGAACCGATGATTTCAGATTTTATAACAGACAGGTCATGCTGCATCAGTCTTCTTGGAGAACCTTCTTCCATTGAGTGGTTTCTCAATAAATATGAGGGATGGAAAATAGCCATTGCACGGTATTCATTTCCGTTAACCGTCACATTGAACCATTGACCTCTGACTTTTGAAATCTGAACTTTTTTGTCTTCTGTGAAAGATTTTAATGATGTTGCTCCGCAGAAAATTATTGCTTTCGGGTTAATAATATCAATTTGGGCCATCATATATTTTTCACACATTGATTTTTCAACATCGGTCGGAACTCTGTTTTCCGGCGGACGGCATTTTACTGTATTTATTATGTATAAATCATCTTTTCTTGATATTCCCGCTTCTTCCAAAAACTGGTTTAAAAGTTTTCCGGCACGTCCGACAAACGGTGTACCTGTTTCGTCTTCGTTTTCTCCGGGAGCCTCACCTATCAGGACAATTTTTGCCGTTTCAGGATTTCCGTCAGAAAACACTACATTATTTCTTGTATGTCCCAACATACAATCATAACAGTTTTCACATTTGTTTCTTACTATATCCAAACATTCTTTCTTAATCATTTAATCTGCTCCCTTGTCTTAAATATATTTAACTCTGTTTAAAAAATCCAATATCGTATTTTTTACAATATCTTTTTAATTCTTTTATTATTATATCAGATAATAAAAATACTGCAATTAAATTCGGTACTGCCAAAAATAAAGTAAATGCATCGGATAAATTAACCACACTTTTTAAATTCATAGCAGAACCAATTATTATAAATATACAATAGATTACCTGAAAAGTTCTCGTTGTAAATTTTGATTCACCAAATAAAAATGTCCATGATTTTGTGCCGTAATATGAACCGCAAAGCATTGTTGACAGTACAAAACATGCAGCCATAAATGTTAAAAGTATGGGAAAAAACGGACAAACAGTAGCAAATGCTTTTGAAGTCAGTTCAATTCCTTCAATTCCGTTAGTGTTAAGATATGCTCCCGTAACAACAATTATAAAAGCGGTTGAAGCACCAACTATTACCGTATCAACAAAAGGCTGGAGCATGGCAATAAACGCCTGAGCAACAGGTTTACTTGTTTTAACAGCCGAAAATGCAATTGGTGCAGTACCCAAACCCGCCTCATTTGCAAACATGGCACGGCGAAATCCCCATAACATACATCCGAATAATCCGCCTCCTACAACCGCCTGAGGTTTAAATGCTTCTTTTATAACAAGAACAACTGTCTGCGGCAGGTGATGAATATTCAGCAAACATATTATAAAAGCAGAAAATACGTACAGACTACACATAACAGGAGTTACTTTTGAAGTAAATTTTCCGATAGATTTTATTCCGCCTATGACGGTTATATAGGTTATTGTAGCGACAATTAAACCAAAAACCCAGCGCTGACCTTCAAATAATCCCGTTACATTGGTTATCTGAGTTGTTATTGCATTTATCTGAAACAAATTCCAGCCGCCTATCATTGCAAAAACGCAGCAAATTGCATAAATTTTTGAAAGGTAAGGAGTAACAGGTTTTATCCATGGGGCGCGAAGTCCGTTAATTATATAATACATAGGACCGCCGGATGATGATCCGTCAGGATTTATCTGTCTGAATTTTATACCAAGTAAAACTTCGGAAAATTTCAATGCCATTGAAAAAATACCGGCAACTATCATCCAGAAAATTACCCCCGGACCTCCGACAGATACCGCAAGAGCCGAACCCACAACATTTCCCATACCGGCAGATGCTGATATAGTTGCGGTTAGTGCCTGAAAAGATGATACTTCACCGTGTTTTTTCTTTTTTATAGCATCATCATGTTTGTATTTTTTTGTTATTAAATCAATGGCATGCTTAAAGCCCCAAAATCCGATAAATCTTGTTCTTATTGTAAAATACAAAGCCGCAATCATAAGCAGTAATATTAAAAATTCCACACGAACACCGTTTATAGTAACGTGAGAAAAAATTATACCTGAGATTTTATTTGCAACAGGTGCTAAAATACTGTCAATTCGGCTGTCTAAATTCATAAAACAATATTACAATAAACAAATATTAGGGTAAAGTCATATTGATTTTTTATTACTTATATAGTATAATAACTAACTGTAACCGGAATATAAGGGGTAAAAAATATGGCAGAAAAAATCACTATTCGTTCAGACAGAGACACAGATTACAAATTTATGTACAAGGGGGAAGAAGTTGTACTCGGTGCAGGAAAAATTATCGGCATTGCAGACGGTTTGGAACACGTTGTTCTTCCGACTTGTGCGATGAAGATTATGAATAATTTGATAGTTATAAAAGACGATGTAAAATAAGTTTTAAAAGATCGGTTTTTTAACCGGTCTTTTTATTTTGAAAACTAATTAATAAATAAAAATAAAAAA
>CAMHMW010000167.1 GCA_946186335.1 uncultured Candidatus Melainabacteria bacterium | reverse complement strand
CATCCCACTTGCACCATTCCTGATTATGAATAGAACCCTGACCGCCCAATTCATGCCATGCTTCTTCCGTTAAATGTACGGCAACAGGGGACATAAGTTTCATTAATGAAACAATGGCAAAGCTGAGAATCAGTTTATCTTCTTCATCAAGTGAAGATTTTTTACCCTGCCAATCATATATAGCATTTGTTAATTCTCTGTATTTTGAGATTACCGTATTAAATTGGAAATCATTAGAAATGTCGTTTGTAATTCCTTTGATTGCCATGTGGATAATACGCAGCAGGTCATCATTTTCTTTCTTCTTCAAATCGCCTGCTTTGATTTCAGGGATTTGAAGTGAAATATTATCCTGATTTGCTGAGATTAATCTCCAGACTCTGTTCAGGAATTTGTAACATCCTTCAACGCCTGCATCTGACCAGTCAAAATCTCTTGCCGGCGGTGAATCTGAAAGAATGAATAATCTTGCGGTATCTGCGCCGTAATTTTCAAATATTTCATCAGGGTCTACGGTATTACCTTTAGATTTGGACATTTTTGAACCGTCTTTTAATACCATACCTTGTGTTAACAGGTTTTTGAACGGTTCATCAAAGTCTAATAATCCGCAATCTCTCAACGCTTTTGTGAAAAATCTTGAGTACAATAAGTGAAGAATTGCGTGTTCAATACCGCCGACGTACTGGTCAACAGGTAACCAGTGATTTACTTTATCCTTATTAAAACATTCTTTATTGTTTCTTGCATCGGCATATCTTAAATAATACCAGCTTGAACAAATAAATGTATCCATTGTATCCATTTCTCTGGTTGCGTGTCCTCCGCATACAGGACAAACGGTATCTTTAAATGTCGGGGAAGTCGTAATCGGTGATTTACCAACGACTGAGAAATCAACGTCTTTTGGTAAAAGTACCGGAAGCTGATTTTCAGGAACAGGTTGAATACCGCATTTATCACAATATACAACAGGAATCGGTGCTCCCCAGTATCTTTGGCGTGAAATTAACCAGTCACGAAGTCTGTATTGTGTCTTAAATTCACCAAAACCTTCATCTACTGCTTTTTGAGTAATAGCTTTTTTCGCACTTTCGTTATCCATACCGTCAAATCCGCATGAATTAACGAGTACACCTGGATCTACATAGGCATCAGCCCAGGTTTCAGGATTTCCCAAATCTTTATCGGCAGGTTTAATAACCGTTTTAAGAGGCAGGTTATATTTTTTTGCAAACGCAAAATCTCTTGTATCGTGAGTCGGAACTGCCATAACCGCACCTGTACCGTATTCAACAAGAGCATAATCTGCAGTCCAAAGTGGGAATGTTTCACCCGTAAACGGATTTTTACAGTGTGTACCGAGAGGAACACCTGTTTTTGGTCTTTCTGTAGAAAGTCTTTCTATTTCAGACATCTTACGGGCATTTGCTCTGTATTCTTCAACGGCCGATTTGTTTTCAGGTGTTGTAAGTTTTTCAATATCTTTATATTCCGGTGCTACAACAAGGTATGTAATACCATGTACGGTGTCAGGTCTTGTTGTATAAACAGGAACTTCCATTTTTTCACCGTTTGGAGCATCAACAACAGGAAATCTGAAAATTGCACCATGGGATTTTCCAATCCAGTTTGCCTGCATTGTTTTTACATTATCGCCCCAGCCGGGGAGTTTTTCCAAATCCTGAAGTAAAACGTCAGCGTATTCTGTGATTTTTAAGAACCATTGTGAGAGGTATTTCTTTTCAACAACGCTGTCACATCTCCAGCATTTGCCGTCAATTACCTGTTCGTTTGCAAGAACTGTTCCGCAATCGTTACACCAGTTTACGGCAGCTTCTTTTTTATATGCAAGACCTTTTTTATATAATTGTAAGAACAGCCATTGTGTCCACTTGTAATATTCCGGTTTGCAGGTTGCAACTTTTCTGTCCCAGTCATAAGACAGTCCAAGCATTTTTAGCTGTTTTGTCATATAAGCAATATTTTCATCAGTCCAGGTTTCAGGATTTGCACCGTGTTTCATGGCAGCGTTTTCGGCAGGTAAACCGAAACTGTCCCATCCTATGGGATGAAGAACGTTAAACCCCTGAGCTTTTTTGAATCGTGCTATAACGTCAGTAATTGTATAGTTTCTGACATGCCCCATATGTAATTTGCCTGACGGATACGGAAACATTGACAGTGCATAATATTTTGGTTTATCACTTTCATCAGGAGTTTTGAATGCTCCTGTTTCTTCCCATACCTTTTGCCATTTCTTTTCTATTTCCTGCGGAAAATACGCTTCTTTCATTCTTTTTCCCTCTCAACATAAGTATAATTTTATAACTAACCTAACATAAAGATAGTTGATTGTAAAATGTCGTTGTTAAAATATATTCTGAATATAAACAACAATAATGCCGGCATATAGCCGGCATTTATATATTTCGAGATTGCATAAAAATTTTAAGCGTAAAGTCTTGGTAATTTTGCCCCAAGCTGAGAATCCCCTCCCGGAACAGAATTGTCTGCTTTAGGAAATGTCAGGGAATATTTAGGAGCTATAGTGTTCTGAATAAATGCAGAACGTTCAGGCTGCTGTTTTTCCCCGAATGTTACCGAGGATATTTTTCTTAAATCAAATGCGTTTAATGCTCCGATACCTGAAATAGGTGCCATGATAATTTACCCCTTAATTTTTCCTTACATTTATATAAAAAAATAAATGCACAAAGAATTGCGTAATTTTGTGCATAATATTACGAAATATTAATATACCTTTTATAAGGTAATATTTTCCTTATTTTTTTATATAAAAGATCGGAAGAGCGTCGTGTAGGGAAAGAG
>CAMHMW010000166.1 GCA_946186335.1 uncultured Candidatus Melainabacteria bacterium | reverse complement strand
GACCTACAATAAACAGTTCAACATCAATTCCCTGAGCTTTGTAGTCGTTAATCTTTTTCAGTGTATAGCGGACAACATTTGCGTTATATGCCCCGGCAAGACCTTTGTTTGATGTTATAACAAGTATCCCGACTTTTTTAACTTCTCTTTTCTGCAAGAGTGCGGGATAGTCGTCAATAGCATATTTTATTTTAAGGGTCTCGCTATTGTATGAGTTGAAGGAATTTAAAAGTTTTTGGAACATTCCGACAAGTTCTTTTGTGTAGGGACGTGATGCTTTTACGGCAATTTCCGATTTTTTAACTTTTGTTGTCGCAATCGTCTTCATGGCACGGGTAATTTTTTTCGTGCTTTCTACACTCTGTATTCTGCTTTTTATATCTTTTAAATTCGCCATTTTTCTCCTTCTTCCTCGCTATTTGCGGGCGAGGTCAGGGTTCTCTGTTTACTTCTAAAATGTACTCTTGAAAGTTGCAAGCCCTTTTGTTAGTGCTTCTTTATCCTCATCAGATAATGCCGAACCTTCATCTAATCTTGCTGCAAGTTCTGCAAAGTTTGCATTAAAGAATATAAACCATTCTTTTTTGAATCTTGAAATTTTAGAGTTGTCAATATCATCCAAAACACCTTCGTTTGCCGCAAACAGGATAGAAACCTGTTCTGCAACGCTTAAAGGTCTGTATTGAGGTTGTTTTAAAACCTCTGTCAGTTTTTGACCTCTTAACAGTTGTTTCTTTGTTGTGGCATCCAAATCGGAAGCAAACTGTGCAAATGCTTCCAATTCACGATATTGAGCCAAATCAAGTCTTAATTTTCCTGCAACCTGTTTGATACCTTTTGTCTGAGCAGCACCACCTACACGGGAAACCGAGATACCTGCATTGATAGCGGGTCTGACACCTGCGTTGAAAGAATTGGTCTCAAGGAAAATCTGACCGTCCGTGATTGAAATTACGTTTGTAGGAATGTATGCAGATACGTCCCCTGCCTGAGTTTCAATGATAGGCAGGGCTGTAATACTTCCTCCTCCTAATTCGTCATTCAGTTTGCATGCTCTTTCCAAAAGTCTTGAATGGAGATAGAACACGTCACCGGGGTATGCTTCACGTCCCGGCGGTCTTTTTAATAACAAACTCATTGCACGGTATGCCTGTGCATGCTTTGACAAATCATCATAAATAATCAAAACAGATTTGCCCTGTTCCATAAATTCTTCTCCTATTGCAACACCGGCAAACGGTGCAATGTATTGCAGGGGAGCAGATTCATTCGCAGTTGAAGATACGATAATAGAATATTCCATAGCTCCGTAATCTTCCAGAGTTTTTGCCAAATGTGCAATCGTTGAAGCTTTTTGTCCGATTGCAACGTAAATACAGATAACCCCTTTACCTTTTTGGTTAATAATTGTATCTACCGCAATAGCGGTCTTACCGGTTTGTCGGTCACCGATAATCAGTTCTCTTTGACCTCTGCCGATTGGTGTCAGAGCATCAATTGCTGTCAAACCTGTTTGCAGTGGCTCGTGAACGGATTTTCTTGTGACGATACCGGGGGCAACACGTTCAACGGGACGGGTTTTGGAATATTTGATTTCGCCTTTTCCGTCTAATGCTTTGCCCGTGGGGTCAATAATTCTTCCGATAAGCCCGTCTCCGACAGGTACTGATGCGATTTGGGAAGTCGTTTTTACTATGGTTCCTTCCTTAATACTCGTATACTCACCCAAAATTACTACCCCGACATTATCTTCCTCAAGGTTCATTGCAATACCCAAAGTCCCTCTGCCGTCCTCAAACTGAACAAGTTCGTTTGCCATAACGTTACGCAGACCGTAAACTCTCGCAATACCGTCCCCGATTTCCAATACTGTTCCGGTATTTGAAACCTCTGTCTGAAGTTCGTAATTATCAATTTTCTGCTTTATTATTGAACTGATTTCATCAGGTTGTATCAAAGCCATTTATTACCCCCTACCTGTTTAGTGTCTTACTTAAATTTTCCAGTTTTGCACGGACACTTGTATCTATTACAAAATCATCAAACTTGAATACAAGTCCTGCAATCAGCGATTCGTCAATCTTCCAAATCGGAAGAATTTCGCTGTTCAATTTTTCTTTCAGTTTTGATAATATCCGTTCTTTATTGCCGGAATTTAGTTCAATCGGGGATATTACCTCTACTGTCCGTTTGTTTTCTTTCTTTTCATTCATCTGTTTAAAACAGAGATTTATTGAAGATAATTCGTTAAATCTGTTTTTTTCTATAACTGCTTTTAACAAATTCAGCATTTTTTCGTCAATTTTTCCGCCGAATATCTCGTTTAAAATTTCAATTTTTTTGAATACTGATACGGATGAATTTGACATTACGACCCTTAAATCTTCGCTGGATTCAAAGGTTTGCATTATTTCATCAAACTGAGTCATAAATAAATCGCACTTGTCAAGCGGAGCTGCCGATTCCAGCAGCGCTTTCGCATAATTTTTTGAAATTTCCGATACGATTATTTCACTCATTATAGTTTTACCTTATCCAGTTCGTTTACGCTGTTTTCAATGAATTTGTCGTGAAGTTCGGGATTTTGCCCGAGCATATTTATCAGTCTTTCTCTTGCCTGTTCTACCGTCTGTCTTGATGTGCTTTCTGTCAGAAGATTAGATATTTTCTTTTCTTCAATTGAAATCGCTTTATCTGCATTAACCGAAAGACTGTCTATTGATTTCTGAGTGCTTGTGCGAATTTCATCAATGAATATATCAATCTTTTCGGCAGAATTTCTCTCAATTGTTTTTATATCCTCCGGCAGACCGTCTATGAGTTTTTTTGCAGAATC
>CAMHMW010000165.1 GCA_946186335.1 uncultured Candidatus Melainabacteria bacterium | reverse complement strand
TCTTTTCAAACTATAAGAGAATTACTAAGTCCTTTATTATATCCGGCAATAAATATTCTGAGCCAAAAAGTCCTAGTCTTTGAAGTAATAAGCCATTCCGTCAAGTTCTCTTGCACGGCGTTCAACAATGGAAACTTTTTGTTCAGCAAGAATATTTATATATATAGAACCTTCTTTTGTTCCGAGAGTTGCATCATTTAAAGCCCATTGAGCATCTTTATATGCTTCCCAGGCTTCCTGTGATTTTTCAAAAAGTTCAGCCTGTTCGGGGCTTAAACCTCTTTTTGCGTTGTCAAAATTGTTTCTGACAGTTTTTTCCCACTTATCAAGAGATGAATAAATACATTTATTCATGCCTGCCGTTGTGTATTTTTCCCTTTTAATACAAGCTTTTGCCTTTTCGGAAATCAGATCCATACCGTATGCAACAGGCTGATCTTTTTTAAACTGTTTGCTAAGTTCTGATTTTTCATCTTTTAACTCAGAAACCGTCTTATTTAAAGATTCGATTTTCATCTCTATATTTTCTGCTTTGCTTTTATAGTGCAAAGTACATAAAACACCTGCAACTGATACAGCAAGTAAAACTAAAATAATTGATATACAAACTTTCTTATCCATAACAGTTTTATTATAGTTAGTTTTATTCGGGAATACAAAATTTTAACATTTTGTATCAATATCTTTTTGCCAGCTTTTAAGAAAATAAACAGACAGAACCAAATATGTCAGCCACATTATAACTGTCGCAAAACAATTTGACCCGTTAAGATACGCTTCCACCCACATGATAACCGATAATCCGTTTACCACAAACCATACATACCACTGCTCAACACAGCGTTTTACGGTCAGAATTAGTCCGAATATTGAAAATGTTGTCGTTATTGCATCAAGTATGGGTTCTTTATCGTTGTATTTTAAAAGAATTAAATAAACAATCACCGTAAAAAATGCCGCCATAAGAAAATATGCAATACGCTCTTTATTTTTAAGGCATGTTTTTTCAATCTCCTGCGATTCCCTTTTTAAATGCTGTTTCCATTTGAAAATACCGAAAATCTGAACGGGCAGATAATAGCACATATAAAGCGCCAAATTGCCCAAAAGTTGGTTTTTAAATGAAATATACGCATAACACAGGGTTCCGCAAAGCCCGAAAAAGTAGCAGGATATTTTGCCCTTCCCCGCCAAAATTGTGTAACTTATTCCGCAAACAGCGGAAACAAGCGCAATTTTATCGTCATTTATAATTATTGATAATATTATAATCAAAAGAATTTCCAGCGGGAAAATAACTCTTTCATACTTTCCCCATCCGCAGAGTTCTTTTTTTATAAATTCCGAAATACTCATCGTATTCATTTTATCGTAAAAAATATTTAATTAAAATCTTTACTTTTTAGCGTTCTTGTTGTGTACTAAATAAAGGCAGACTATGAAAATTCAAGGGATAAGCACAAAATTATTAACAAACAAATATGTTCTGAAATGTCTGGAAAAAGTTTCCGAACACGGAACATCTTTTGCTGCAACAACCTCACT
Organism: uncultured Candidatus Melainabacteria bacterium; assembly: GCA_946186335.1. Lineage (GTDB taxonomy): Bacteria > Cyanobacteriota > Vampirovibrionia > Gastranaerophilales > Gastranaerophilaceae > Zag111. The sequence goes on along the minus strand of CAMHMW010000165.1, from coordinate 1,324 downwards.
TGTACTTTCCCTCAGTTTAAGACCCGCAGCCATAATGAATACCCCCGATACCGAAAAAGAAAACAAACAGTATGCCGCCTCAAACTCTATTTGTTCAGGCTTAATAAAATTTGGAATGGTTGAAGCAGTTGCCCTGCCGATAGAAAATGCAATAAAAAAAATTGATAAAAACCCGCAAAAATATTTAAACCCTGAAACCATAAAAAAATTCGGCGGTGAAAATCTCACAAATTCAAGAAGTTACAAACTTATGACACAAATTGCAAAACAAAGTGTCGGATTTCTGACAGCCATCCCGAAATCAATGCTTACAATCGCCCTTATTCCTGTTGTTATGGATAAGATTTTCAAAAACAGTTATAAGGGGACAAAATTTGCAGAAATACCCAAAACAGAAGCAGAAACACAAACCGGTTCAAAAACTAATTTTACGGGCGGAGGTCTTGCAAAACAAATCGGACATATTATAGACAATAAGTCTTTCCAAAATTTTGCCATCAAGCACCAAAATAAAGATAAAGATATTGCAAAACACATAACAGCCGGAACAGATATATTACTTACCTCATCTGCCGTCTGGCAAACCGACAGAAGCAAAAAAATAAAAGAAAAACGAAAAAAAGCACTCATTTATAACAACATTATTTCCACCGCAATAACCATTGTCGGAGGTTACTGTGTTGACGGAATGCTTAAAAACAAAACGGGAAAATTCATCCAAAAATTCAGCAAAGCAAATATTAATAACCCCAAACTTCCGAAATATATTGAAGGAATAAATATTGTACGTCCCGCAATAATTTTTGCAGGAATTTACTATGGTATTCTGCCGATATTTTCAACATATATTGCCGAAAAAATTGACAAATATATAGAAAGAAAATCGCAATAACAAAACCTGTTGGGCAAGTATGCCCAACCTACATGCTGCATGCTTACATTTTTACATTTGCACTTGTAAAAATTTACGTTTGTGCTAGTATTATAGAGTAGATAGATGTTGCAATTTTTGTAGCAATATTTACCCTTCGGGATGTAGCACTCTGCCGAGCAAAAACGATTAAGTATCGTTTTTGTGAGAGGGGTAGCGCACCCGCCGAAACGACAGTTTCGGGGTTGAAAATTTCATAGTTTTTCGGGATGTAGCACTCTGCCGAGCAAAAACGATTAAGTATCGTTTTTGTGAGAGGGGTAGCGCACCCGCCGAAACGACAGTTTCGGGGTTGAAAATTTCACAAATAAGTGAATATTGGTAACAATATTTCTACATCGGGATGTAGCGCAGCTTGGTAGCGCACCGTGTTCGGGTCGCGGGGGTCGCAAG
>CAMHMW010000164.1 GCA_946186335.1 uncultured Candidatus Melainabacteria bacterium | reverse complement strand
ATATAAAACATAACCCCGACAAAACAGGTCGTGCTAAAATATTAGCAAAAATTTTTTAATTTTACAAGTGTTTTCCTTAGGCAGTATGTCCAATATGCATATTTATTTTTGCTGCATTGAAATTGCATTTTGCGGACAAACTATACTGCAAAGAGAACACCCAACGCATTTTTCCTCATCTGATTTTATTTTTTTATCAACTAATTTCAAGGCGCAGTGTTCCGATTCTTCACAAATTTTCGCACATTTTCCGCAGGCAACGCATTTATCATTATAAACAACAGGTTTCAGACTGTAGTTTTTATTAAGAGATTTATGCAGAGTGATTTTTTCAAGCGCTTTGCCTTTTAAATCCAAAAGGCTTTCCATACCTTTTGTTTCAAGATAATTTAACAGGCCTTTTTTCAGTCCGTCAATGATTCCGTATCCGTTAATCATAACCTCTGTGCAAACCTGAACGACATCAGAGCCAACTGCAATATACTGAGCCGCATCCTGCCAGTTTGAAATTCCTCCCATACCCATTATGGGGAGATTTACAGCCTGTTTTATCTGAGCAACACACCTTAATCCGACGGGTCTTATAATTTCGCCCGAACACCCTCCAAATGTGGTATATCCGTCAATATTTAAATTTGGTTCCAAGGTTTCAAGGTCTATCCCCATAAAGCCCTGAACAGTATTTATTGCTGCAAGACCGTCTGCCCCTGCTTTTTCAACGGTTTGCGCAATTTGCACAATATCTGTGACATTCGGAGATAACTTCACAAATACAGGCTTTTTCGCAACTTCTTTTACCCACGATGTAATCATTGAAGATATTTCACCACTTGTTCCGATAGCCATACCTATATTTTTTTCGGGCATACCGTGAGGACAGGAAAAATTTAATTCAAAAGCATCAGCCGGAGTGTCGTTCAGTATTTTAACCAGTTTTTGCCATTCCGTTTTTTCGGTCGGCGCCATGATACTTGCAATAACAACCTTTTCAGGATATTTTTCTTTTAAATAACGAATCCCGTCACACCAGTATTTTACGGTGTGATGACTCAAAAGTTCAATATTCTGAAAACCGATGACCTTATTTTTTTCTCTCATCACAGCATATCTCGGACTTGCCTCTATCATTTCCAAATCATCCGGAGTTATGGTTTTTATAACAGCACCGCCCCATCCGAGAGCAAATGCCTTTTCAATACTTTCAATCAAAGCCGTTGGAGGTGCGGATGCCAGTAAAAACGGATTTTCAAACTCTATTCCTAAAACCGATGTCCTTAGTGTTGCCATAAATGTAATCTTTCCTGCTGTAATTTGACAGATTTATTATGCAGTTATTATAAGAAGTTGTCAAGAGAAATAAACATATATTTTTCGCTTAGTAATTTTAAATTTGTAATGTTTTGGTATATAATTGCGTAATAACATTAAATTTGTGAGAGTAAATTATGCAAAATAACGTATTGATGCCCGGAGATTCCGCCGGAAACTATGATGAAAAATGGACAAAAACTTTTGATTTAAAATTTTTAATACTCTGGTTAATTCTGTTTGCGTTTTTATTAAGCTGGACAATAATTTTTGACCCCGCTCTTTTTAATGCAAAAGAATTTTTCCTCAAAATGTGTATAAAATTATCTGTTATGATGCTTTTGGCACTTTTGGGCGGAATGTTGTGCAGACATTATTGTAATACAGATGAAAAAGGTTATATTACCTCATCCAAAAACAAATGGTTTAAGGTCAACTATACAAGAAAAATTCAGCATTTTGCAGCATATCTTGTACCGTTGTTAAGTCCGCCGACAGAACCGATAGGTATTCTTCCTCACCTTTGGGAATCCCTGTTTGTATTATTTATGTTTTTGGTTTTGATAAAACCCGTAAGAGAGTGTTCAACATTTTTTATGCTGCAGTTTAATTCGTTAGACAGAATAGAGGACAGACCAAACACTCTGAAATGGATTGTTTTGGGAAATATGTTACCGGGGCTTTTTATTATAACGGTATTCAAACAAATATTTGAAATGTCGTTGAGTTTACCGCTATTAGCATCTGTTGTTGTGTTAACAGTTGCTATCGGTGATGGTTTGGCAGAACCTGTCGGAACATACTTAGGGAAGAAGAAATATGTTGTTCCGTCATGGAATCTGAAAAACAGATATGTCAGATCTTATGCGGGAAGTACCTGTGTTTATATTTCTGCTGTCGTATTTTTATTATTGTTTAAAGATCAGTTTGCAAACCCGCAGGAATTTTGGACTTCTATGATATTATTCCCGCCTGTAATGACATTATCAGAAGCCTTTGCTCCGCATTCAATGGATACCCCGATAATGATGCTTATAGGCTTCTCATTGTTATACGGAATTTGTGCAATATTTTGATATAATTACAGACTTACGCAAAGTCCTTCATTTTTTACATCCAAATTGTAATCGGCAATAGTTTCTTTATCTTCTTTCATAACCCAGTTTGTTGCAATATCACAGACCGAAACACCGTCTTTTTCTATTATATGGGTATATGTGTCGGGAATTTCCGTTCTGTCAGGGTATCACCCAAAAAGGTTTCCTTGTTAAATCTTATACTCAGACTTTTCAGTTTGTGAGTTTTTCTGTACTCATCAGGAACGGTTAATTCTGCAAGATTTATATAACTCTTATTATTAACGTGATTATTAAAATCAAGGTCAGATAAATTAATTTTATGTTCTATTTTTGTATAAACTTCTGTTGAGTCAGGCACAACAAACTTTTTATGTTCGCCCAAAACAAGTTCATCACATATTTCAAAACGTTCTGCAACAACATCCGTTTTCACCGGTCGTTTGGTTTCTTTATCTATAATAAACCAAAACAACCACTCCAAGTATCACTAAATTCAAG
>CAMHMW010000163.1 GCA_946186335.1 uncultured Candidatus Melainabacteria bacterium | reverse complement strand
CATCTGTCAGGTGTAAAATTTTTGGTATCTTTTGGAAACAAAGATGCGGTTTCTGAAATTTTATCTGTCATGAAAAAAACAACATTTGCCGAAAATATTGCGGGAGAGATTCCTTATCTTTGTGATTTGTTTGAACTTTATGAAAAAAATCAGACAGATTGCCTTTATGCGGTAAATCTTATAATCAACGGTCTTGGTGAAATTTTGGGTTTGGCACAAATTTTTGATTTCAGGCTTTATGAGTTTTTTGAAATGCTTATAAAAGGCAGAAAAAATTCGCAGATTTCTGTTGTAATTTTGAATGCGATTGACAAGTTTAACACATTAACGGAAAATGATGAATATCTTTTTGATGAAACAAAAGATACAAAACAGGAAGTGGCGGATATTAAATCGCTGCTTGAAACGGCGGATGCGGGTGAGTTATACTGTCTGAATGACGAAGAACTCAAACCTGACAGTTTGTTTGTTTATACGGCATTAGAATTTACCGAAAACGAAGAAAAAGTCAGAGATTTGTTATCCTGCAATAATCCGACGGTTGTGTTAAGAGCGTTAGAGGTTTTGAAGCAGATGGAAGTTTTAACACAAAATGACAAAACAAATGCTTTGAATAAAATTGAAGATACAAACATTAAGAACATAATAACAGCAATATAGGAGGTAAGAATGTTTTTTATTGGAAATGACGGCGAAGGAATGAGAGACGGATTTCGTAACTATACGGATGAAGAAATTGCACAGGAGTTTTTGAAAATTGATAAGGATCAAAGTTATTTCATTACAAAAAACGAGTGGATGGCATATTTTCTCGGAATGTATCTGAAGGAACTTGAAGAATTGGATAAAGAAGGTCCAGATTCAATTATGTCAAAAATTCGTATGTTGTCTGATGAATTTGACAGAGTCGATACAGACGGCAGTAAAGAAATTGACTTTTATGAGTTTAAAGAATACGTTGCTAAGAATGTTTATATAAGTTCTTTATAATAAATAAGAAATAAAAAAAGACCTCCAAAGGAGGTCTTTTTTTATACTAAATTGCTGTTTTCTTCTTCAAATTCCGAGGTATCAATCGGGAGTGAAAATCCGAAAGTTGAACCCTGATTAGGCTGAGATTTTACAAAAACGTTACCGTGATGATGTTTTTCAATGGTTGTTTTTACAAGGTGTAATCCAAGCCCCGTACCTTTAACCGAATGTGTGTTATTTTCAATTCTGTAAAATCTTTCAAAAACTTTTTTCTGAAATTCCGGAGCAATACCTATACCCTCATCCCGAACGGTAACCGTCACTCTGTTTTTATCTTCTTCTTTATAAAGTCTGACTTTAATTGTGGAATTTTGGGGGGCATATTTTATTGCATTGGAAAGATAGTTTGTTAATGCCCTTGCGATAGAATCGTAATTCATCATTATCTGCGGAATATTATCTTCTTTTTCAACTTCAATATGCAGATTATGTTCTTTTAACAATACCTGAACCTGAGAAACGCATGAATCAACCAGTTGAGAAATATCATTTTCCTGCTTTTCAATTTTTGCATTTGAATCTAACCTTGAAAAATCAAGAATATCGTTGACCATTTGGTTAAGTCTGATAATTTCCGTATTAATTGTTCCGATAAATTCTTTCTGGGTTTCATAATCAAAATCATTTCCGTAGTTATAGAGAGTATCAATGTAACTCCTCAGCACAGTAACAGGAGTTCTTAATTCGTGTGACACATTTGATATAAACTGTGATTTCATCATATCTGTTTCGGCTTCTTTTGTTACGTCAATCAATACGATAATATATCCGACATAATCTTTGTTTCTTGAAAACATCGGGGAAATTATTGATTTTAAAATTCTGCCGTCAAGTTTTACGTTAAATTCAACGGGTTTTGAGGTTTTATCTTCTAATGACAGATTTTTGTATTCGTCAATTTTATCCGCAAAACAGTATTCACCCTGAGTATCAACGTATTGGTGAATATCTGTATTAAGGAGTTCATCCCCCTGTAATTCAAGCATTTCTTTTGCGTGATTATTCATAAGTACAACGCTGTCATTATTATCACAAACGACAACCCCGTTTACGATACTCATTAAAACCGCTTCAAGTTTGTTACGTTCGAGGGTTAGCTGTTCAATATTTTGTTCGTCATATAAATTTAATCTTACTGACATGTCATTGAATGCGTTGAAAAGCTCCTGCACTTCTTCACTGACATCTTTTCCTTCGATTTTATAACCAAATTCGCCTGATGAAATTCGTTTAACCCCGTCACGCAAAATTCGGAGTTCTCTTGTTATCAGGTAAGTGTTTATTAAAATTACGAAAGCAAAGACAAGCCAAACGATTACGAAAACAAAAAGAATGGATGCCCTTGCCGTTGAAGATATTTTATCCGTAACATTTCCCGATAAACCAATGGTAACGGAGCCGTAATGAATTTTATTATCGGCATCCATCATCGGGGATGTTACCATAATGCTCGGAATTTCTGACGGCTCTTGTTTTTTTAAAGGTGTTTTGTATATCAAATCACCGTTTTCATCACGAAATTCTATAAAAAGAATGTCCTTGTGTGATTTTAAAATAGAATATGAGTGCTTTTTCAGAACATCTGCCTTTTTGTGTTTTGGAACATCTTTTGTAATTTCAACACTTTCTATTGCCAGAACTTTGGAAATAACCTGCCCGAAACTCTGATAACCTTCGTTAAGATTTTTCTGGATATTTATTGTCGTAAAAACGGCAATCGCCATAATTACAAGGGTACTCAAAACCATACCAAAGATTATAAGGCGGTTTTGGGTTGTGAAATTTATTTTCTGACTCTCACTCATACGCTGATTATATCACAATGTGGCATAAATGTATAATTAAATTTGTAACAAACTGGCCGGGACTTGAAATTGAAGATGTA
>CAMHMW010000162.1 GCA_946186335.1 uncultured Candidatus Melainabacteria bacterium | reverse complement strand
CAAAAATCAAATTAAAAAAGGTATTCTTCCTGAAAAAATTAATCAGGAAAAAATCGGCGAAGAAGTTATCGGCAATGTACTGAATGATGATTATTTATTACACGGAAAAGACTCCGTTGACAATTTCCATGATACTATTCTTGGCGGATTAATGGCATATCCTTTAGAAAGTACTGAAGCAGGTAAAGATATTCTTGCACTGTTTTCTACCCCGTACATAACAAACAGAGCAACCAAACCTGATTTCATAGGTCAATCAAGATTTGAACTTTTAAAACAGAAAAATCCGCATCTTACTACACAATATGAAAATGTTTATAACCTCACAACAAGAATGTACTCGGAAGAGATGTACGATTTTGCAAGACAGATTATTGATGAAATCAACAAAAATCTGCCGGCAGATTCAAAACTTAATCGTTACGGTGATACCTCGGATTACGGGAAATATGTACTGCCGATAATAACACAGGAAATTGCAAAGTTTGCTGTTGTCAAAGGTTTATTCCCTGACGTTGATTATGAAATTAATCAAACCAGAGGCGGTATAACCTACGATTATGATGCAATGAAGAATAAATCACTTAAAGCTCTGGAAATTCCATCTACTAATCAGGAAAATGAAGCAGAAGATTTAGTTTTAAAATTAAAAAGAGGAATTCGTAACATTCCTGAATCTGATAAAAGACAGCTTGTAAAAGCAATCCGCAAAATGATAGACGGAACAAACGTAAAAGATTTTGAAATGGCTGAAATGATAGTTGACAGAACGGGACTCGGAATGCAGTTAAGAGTTGATGCAGCAAAAGACTTTTCAAATATGGACGGTTTAAGAAACGGAGCCGACAGATTTGACGACAATTGGAATGAAGTTATCAGAATATTAAACACAATCGGTTCAAATACAAGAAAAGTTAACCCGAATATATATATAGTATCCGAAATTACAAACGAAGTAGATTTGTATAAACTCGGTGAAGGTGATATGTCAAATCGCTTTAATTGGAAAAAAGGTGTATATGACGGGAAATTTGAATACACCGACGATTTGATTATGAAATTAATCAGAGAAACTCAAACCGATGCCGTTGCAAATTATCAAAAATACTTTACCAATATTGGTGCAATATATGGCAAGAAAGGTGATGACGGACAGGATTGGGGCGAAAATCAGGATGAAAGAATGTATAACGTATTCAGACAGGCAAAATCCGAAGACCGCTACGACAGAAGCAGAGATGGTGCCAATGATGCCGCTGAAGCATTCCTGTTCTCCGTACCTTATGATTCGATAAGCAAATCTTATACATTCGTTGCAAACCATGATAAACCAAGAATTAACCATGTTCTTTCTCTTGATATGGAATTTTTCTTTGCAAACCTGAATAAAAACTTTACTGACAAAGAAAAAAGTTTCAGACGCAGAGCATACGCAGTGCTGAACCCTGATAAAGATGCCAATAATTATGATGCAGTCAATAATTATGATTTTTCGTATGTAAGTTCAATGGCAGTAGCCAGAGGAGAATCATTAAATGCCGCATTTGACGTAGCTGTAAACAGACTTGCCGATATAAAAGATTCAAAAGGACACGATTATATAAATCCTTCTCAAAAAGGTGAAATTTTATTCGGATTAAAGAAAATTGTTGCAGAACTTGCATCAGGTAAATACAAAGGTATAAATTTTGAACCTGATACCTTTGGAGTTGAAGAAGTTGATAAACTTATCGGACTTGTTGTTGACGAATATGCTGACAGAAACGGGGACAAGTTATCCCCCGAAGCCCGTAATGTATTGTTTGACTTAACTTTTGAGGACATAATTGATACCGCATTAAACAATTCTCTTGGTATGGATAAATTTCTTGTAAATTCACCGGGTATTCCTACAATATACGCAGGGGACGAAACCGGTTCCACTGGTTTTGAAAGAATGAAAAACAATTCATTTACCAAAAATCGTTCTGCAGTACGTCATGATTATGCAGATAAGTATGATTTCATAAGAAAACGTAAAGAACAAAAAGAAGCCGTTATGATGTTGCGTTCAAGACCGGCTCTTCACGCACTGAATGATGGTGCAACTTATTTATTAAAACAACAAAACAGCAACAGAGGAGTAAAAGTTACGGGACTGTTAAGATACTCTACTGACGGAAGTGCCGTAATATCTTTACTGAACACATCAGGCATAAGCCACGATTACAGAAGAAAGACAGATCCTTACAACAATAGCGTAGTATTGAACGGAAACCGTATTGATTTAAGCTATGACGGCAGAGACGGATTTATCGGACTTCACGGCGGACTTGAACAGGGTATGGAATTTGTAAATGCATACGACCCTAACGACCGTTATAAAGTTTTCTGGGGCGGCGGAGATAACTACTATCTCGCAAAAGACCAAAATTGTTCACAGGAAATTGTTTTAACCGACAATACCCTGACTCTTTACCATGCACCACAGGAACTACAAAATCTTGATACTGAATTTTTAAAAAGAGTTGATGAAGCTAAAAAATCAAACACTTCATTCTGCGGAAAAACTTATGTAAATCAGGTTTATAATGTTGCACCGGCAAATTACCAAATAAAAGAAGATGTAAAAACCGGTTCAAAACTGGAACTTATCAGTAAATAGAATATTTTTGAAAGGATATTAAAATGGAAGTAAGACTATGGGACACTCCTGTTATTGAAACTAATATGAAAGAGTATGCAAGAGTCATGAATGAAACAGCAAAAAGAAGTGAACCATACGCATTAGAATTATATACAGAAGTTTGGGGTAATATTTCTCCAAAAGATGCGTATAAACTAACAAAAGAAGCTTACGGCGGTATAGATATATTTGACAGAAATACAGGTGAAAGAACCCCTGAAGGATTAGAATTATTCAAAAAATCTCTTGAAAAAATGTTTGGCAGTAAAAAAGATATTACAAAAATTACGGTTCGTGATTATATTAAACAAACAGTTAAAATGTTTAGACTGTAAAAAATCCTACAAATAAGATTTAACT
>CAMHMW010000161.1 GCA_946186335.1 uncultured Candidatus Melainabacteria bacterium | reverse complement strand
AAATCATCAGCCTGCTCTTTATCAACGATATTTGATGTCGGTGTAATAATTGATACCTGCGGTTCGTACATTTTCCATTCCTTTATTAGTAGTTCAAATAAATATTACGTAAAATTTGTTCTTCAATATTCTTCTTATCAGCAGAAGATGTTTTTGCATCATTTATCATAATATCAAATGCAAAACTGTTTCCGCGCTTTGTAGTGATATATCCTGCAATTGCACTTGCTTCGGACAATGTTCCCGTTTTTGCTCTCAGATTTTCTTTGAAATATAACATTCTGTCTTTCAAAGTACCCTCTCCCGGTGCGGTTAACAGACTTTTAAAATTCTCAAAATCATCATCTTCCCCTTTAAGGTATAAAAATTCAGTCATAAATTTTGAAGTCATAATATTATTTTTTGAAACCCCGCTTCCGTCAACAATTTTTATATCCTCTGCATTTAAACCCATATCCTGAATATACGTATTCAACATTTCAAGAGAGTTTTCAATAGAACCGTTTGAGGCGGTATATTGCGCTCCTGCTGTTTTAAATATTGTTTCAGCATAAAAATTGCTGCTGCTTTTAATTACTTTCGGAAGCATTTCAGATAATTCATGCTCTACCTTATCAACAAGATAAATGTTTTCGCTCGGCAAAACAGCCGGTTCAAATTTTTCATAATACTGGAACTTTCTTGCCCTTATTGCATCTTCAAGCCTAAGTTTAAAATTCATTTTTGGACTAAATACCGGCAGAGAAACAGTAGTCAATCTTGCAACCGTACCTTCCGCTTTTAACATATTCGGAGCAATCGTATCATCTTTTGAAATTTTAACCTTATCAACACCCTTAACATTTGTCGTTATCATATTTATAAACGTAAACGGATAAAAAGGTTTTATATTAATTTTAGCGGCCGCACCCTTAACTTGCGGGACAACTTCTATTTTTGCAAGATTATTATTTATATTGTAGATACTAAATTTTTGCATTAACGGATTTAATTCGTCATCCCACTGCCATCCGTCACCCCACTCAACCGTATCAAATGCGGTATCGTCGATGTAAAAGCCTTTCGGAACAATTCCTTTTTCGTTTGCGGTATCAAGCAGGGTTTCCAAATCCGATGTTGTAAGCATAGGATCACCTGACAATTTCAGATACAAATCATTATTTGTACTTTTATATAAAGATGTTACGTACTTATAATCTTCTCCAAGTTGATTATACGAAGCTGATGCGGTTATCAGTTTCAGGGTTGATGCGGGCAGACGGGGTACTCTGTCATTTAAAGAATATACGACATTTCCGTCTTTCATACTCTTAACCGAAACAGAAACGGCGCTTTTATTTATTCCAAGTCCTGAAATTGTTTTGTTAAGAGATTCTGCGCATACAGTTGTTATAGAAAAAGCAAACGCTATAATTAACGAAACTAATTTTTGCATAATGTTTTTACCTCATAATCAGATTTTATATCCTGCATTGTCGGTGATTTTTGTCTTATTTCATACATTTTTGCAATATCCAATTGCGCATGTACAATACCTTCCTCACCATTTATATAAGCTAATTCATTTCCATTATAATCGATAATTCTTGATTGTCCAAGATTATATTCATTATTTTCGATATATCCGCATTGAGTCAGAGCAACCATATAACACTGATTTTCAATTGCTCTTGATTTTGTCATCATCTCCCACTGAACAGGTTTTTTAGAACCCCAAGCGGCACAATTCACCAGAACATCCGCACCGCATTTTGCATAAGCCCTGTAAATTTCAGGAAAACGAATATCATAACAAATTGTCAGTCCGAAATTTACGCCGCATAGGTCAACCATAACGGGAGATTTCCCTTCGGTAATATATTTGCCTTCATCACAGCCATAATATGAATACAGATGAATTTTTGAGTATGAGGCTATCAAATTCCCGTCTGAATTAAAAACTGGACAGGTATTATAATAACCATCTCCGCTTTTTGTTATAAAACTTCCGCCGATAATATTAACTTCATATTCTTTCGCAATATCTGAAAGGCATTCATAAACAGAACCGCTCATCAGGTTCTGCGCGCTTTCTCTGAAATGAGAACAAGACCAGCCGACAGTCCAGACTTCCGGCAAAACCAGAACATCTGTATCGTTATCAAGATGTTTTTTAACAAGAGATTTGACTTTTTCAATATTTCCCTCAACATCACCAATAATTGATGACATTTGAAGTATTCCTACTTTTATTTTTTCTTTTTCCATAATTTTAATTTTTTTGCATCCATATATCTTTCATGAGCAGTTTCATCAAGATTAAGAAGTGAATTTCTGATTTCTTCCGAAACTTCTTCTTCTGATTTATCCCCTGCGTAAATCGGTTCACCGTAAACATTAAGAATATGGCAAGGGCCAAAGGGACAAGTCATAATATCCCACGAAGGAAATTTTACAAAAGTCGGTTCGGTAGAATACCACATAACTGGCACTATCGGAACATTTGCCTCTTTTGCAAGAAGATATGCGCCTGATTTAACGGAATGCAAAGGGCCTCTGGGACCGTCAACCATTATAGCGATATTTTCCCCGTTTCTTAGTTTCTCAATCATTTTCAAGGTTCCGGATACTGCACCCCGCCGCTGAGAAGACCCGCGGCAGACCTGATATCCGAAATAATCACAAGCCGCAGCAACAATATCTCCATCAATAGAATTACTTATCAGAATGTTCAGTTTTGACCTGTTAGGAATTCCATGCACACAGAACTGGTTACCATGCCACATAACATAGATACAAGGCTTTTTACCCGGATTATTATACTCCCTGATATACGTAAACTTGTCCTGAACACCTATAAAAAAGTGCATCAACTTTATTACATGCTTTATATTGTCTTTGTTTATAAGTCTTACCATAATAACGATTTTAGCACATAATCAACCTAAAATCACTATTGTAAAGGTAATTTTAAAATGTAATTATTAAGCCGGTTGCTTTGACAAATTGAATTTTTGTGATAAATTAGAGTAGAAGCACACTTGCCGAGAAAAACTTAATATCGGGATGTAGCGCAGCTTGGTAGCGCACCTCGCTTGGGACGAGGGGGTCGCACGTTCAAATCGT
>CAMHMW010000160.1 GCA_946186335.1 uncultured Candidatus Melainabacteria bacterium | reverse complement strand
ATGCATATTTATGAATATATCTACACAAAATATCCTTCAATTCTTGTTGAAAATGAATACAAAGATAATATTTATTACCAAAACTTTTTATTGACTTCAAGAAGCAGTCGTATGAAATTACTTGATAAAGTTAAATCAGGTTCAACTCAAAAGGTAAAATATTCTTATTAATATGAAAAAACTATTTTTAATTTTAATGTTAATAATGTGTTGTGTCCCTGTGTTTGCATATAATACAGAGCCGATTAAAGATGAACTCTTAGAGCCGGATATGTATGCCGGTAAAAATGAGAGGGGTGTTTTCAGACTCGGTATCTATAAACAGGGCAAATATCAATATATTCCTATTAAGGATGAATTGATAGATGATAATTTTATTGCTAAGGCTTCTAATTTTGCGATAATCAAAAAAGTTCATCCCGATGATTTCTTTTTTGAAAAAAATATTGATGTTTCAAAGGTAAGAAAAATTCTACCAAAAACCAGATACGATTTTACGAAACAGCAAATTCCCGTTCAAATCAGGCTTGTGGAACAATTAAAAACGAAAGGATTACTTGAGGGTTCGGTTGTTCATTTTGCTGCAACGCATGATTTTGAAATTAACGGCAAAAAATTCAAAAAAGGCACAACTGTTTTAGGCAGAGTTGAAACTCTTTCTGCATCTGATAAAATGGGGGTTCCGGAAACCTTAAAAATAGATAATTTCTACATCGATGATAACGGGCAGGAAATAAACCTCAGCGGTTCTGTTTCAAAAACAGGAGCAAATCGTTCAATTTGGGTTTATCCGTTGTATCAGGCAGGGAATATAACTTTTTATGTCGCAGGGTTTGTATTTGTGCCAATTCACGGCGGCAGAGCCAAACTTTCAACAACAGATTCTTTCGTTGTCTTTTATGAAACGCAATAAATTATACAATTTTGTAATATTAATTAGCAAAAAAATTTTTTTTTGAGTATTTTAGTAGTAGAATGGGAATATAAATTTAGGGATGACACTAATTGAATGGCGACAATGAATATGAACATGAATATACTGGAATTGAATACAAAAACTGAAAACGTAAATGATGTAAGATTAACAGAAGAAGTAAATTATACTGATAGCGAATTGAGGGAAATAGGCAGTGAATACTGTTCTCACGGAGATAAAGTTTATGCAGACCCCGTTCCGAAAGTCTTTAAAGATTGCAACGGCGTGTTTATGTATGATTCGGAGGATACCCCGTATTTAGATTTGGAAATGTGGTTTGCATCATGTAATTTAGGTTATAAAAACGAACGCATCAAAAATGCTGTTATTGACCAACTGGAAACATTACCTCAAATTTCATCACACTTTTTGTATGATTACAAAGTTCTGTTATCAGAAAAAATTGCGAAAGCAAATATTAAAAGATTCGGTTATAAAGGTCGTGTACAATATAATGTAGGCGGTTCGCAGGCAACAGAAGATGCGTTGAAATTAGTCAGAAATTATACTCACAAAAACAGAGTATTTTCATTCTTTGGCGGATTTCACGGCAGAACACTCGGTGCAAGCTGCCTGACAGCAGGTTACAGATACAGAAAACCGTTTGGTCATTTTGGTGATGAGGCACATTTTGTACCTTATCCTTATTGTTTCAGATGCCCTTACGGTAAAAAGTGCGACTCCTGCAACTATTACTGTGTACAACAATTAAGACGTGAATTTGAAGATAATTGTGCAGGATTATATGACCATTCATCAAAAGAATGTGCATTTGGTGCATTCTTTGTTGAGCCGGTTCAGGGTTCAGGCGGATATATTGTTCCGCCAAAAGGATATTTTAAAGAACTCAAAAAAGTATTAGATGATTTCGGAGTGCTTTTTGTTGCTGATGAAATCCAGATGGGATTTTACAGAACAGGTAAATTATGGTCAATAGAACATTTCGATGTTAAACCCGATGTTATTACATTCGGTAAGTCCTTAACAAACGGTTTAAATCCGCTAGCGGGCATGTGGGCAAGAGAAGAAATTATCAATCCGCAGACATGGCCAAACGGCAGAACTCACTCAACATTCTGCAACAATCCTATCGGTATGAGAGCAGGATACGAAGTTATGAAAACCTTTGAAGAAGAAGATTTTGAGACTCTGGTTGCAAATAAAGGCAAATACTTCCTTGAAGGTTTGAAATTGTTAGAAAAACGTCATAAACGAATTGGTCACGTTGACGGTCTTGGTTTGGCGCTTCGTATAGAATGTGTAACAGAGGACGGTTTCACCCCTGATTCAAAACTTTGTCATGACATTTTGGCGGAAGGTTTGAAGGGTGATTTGATATATAACGGTAAAAAATGCGGTATTATCCTTAATAAAGGAAGTCACTATAACAATTCGATAACACTTGTTCCGGCTGTTACGATTTCTTATGAAGAAATTGATATGGCAATTGAACTTATAGATCAGTTGTTTACGAGGTTATCATAAGTGGCAATAAGCATAGACTTTGAGTTTGTTCATAACGACTTTACGTCAGAGAGCAGAAAGGCCGTTTTGTTGTTTCATGGCTTGACAGGAAGTCCGTTTGAAATGAAAAAATACGGAGATTTTTTGTTTAAAAACGGATATGATGTTTTTTGCTATTCGTTTCCGGGACATGGTGAAAGAATCAGTGAAATTGAAACGGTAACCTGGCAGGATTGGTGCGAATTTGCTCAGGAAAAATATGATAATTTAAGACCAAATTATAACCGGTTTTTTGTATCGGGATTGTGCCTTGGTGCTGCTATGGCTATGTATCTTGCAGAACACAATGATGATATTACGGGAGTTGTTGCGCTTTCTACAACGTTATTTTTAGACGGTTTTTGTATTCCTTGGACAATATCTCTGCTTCCTTTTGCTCTAAGTACAATAGTCAGATTTTATTATACCTTTCCTGAGGATGACTGCTTTGGTATAAAAAATGAGAGAACGAGAAAAAGTTTGGCAAAAATCACAGCAAAAGCCGATATAGGAATGGATAATTATCCGCTGAATTGTGTTGACGGATTATTGAAATTATCTAAAAACGTCAGGAAAAATCTTAAAAATGTCACCTGCCCTGTTTTGTGTATTCATTCCAAATATGATAATTTATCGAGTCCAAAAAGTGCAGAAGTTGTTTTAGACGGTATTTCTTCCGAGATTAAGCAATATGTTGAACTTAATGACAGTTACCACATGGTTCTTTAT
>CAMHMW010000159.1 GCA_946186335.1 uncultured Candidatus Melainabacteria bacterium | reverse complement strand
AATTTTAAGGTCGTAATTTGAAATTGTAGTACCGTCAAATACGATTTTTCCTTTCGTTGAAAATTTTACCCGTTTATCAAGGACAAAGTTTGTAACTTTAAAATCTTCCCCTTCCATAAAATATGAACGGTCTGTTCTTCTGTCAATAACGGCAATTCGGTAATTATTTACATAGATGCTGGGCAAATTATTTGAAAGTTTTATTCCCCAAGGCAAATCAAATGATTCTTTTGGTTTGTGTTTTTGCTCGGGTAAATAGTCAAGCAGTTCAAGAGTCCCGTCTTTTTTGACTATTATATCAGCAAAAACAGACTCGGAGAAAAGGCTGTCCAGTTGTATTCTCTTTTTTAATATGGGAATAAGTGATAGTTTTACCCCTGTATCTTTTGCGTAGAAAAACGCTTTATCGCTTTTGGGAAGTGAAAGTTCAATTTCTTTTGCTTTTACTCCGGCGGAAAAATTCCACGAAGTAACAAGGGTTATCCCGCTTATTTTTACTTCAAATCCTGTTGCTTCTTTTATTGCAGATGTTATCATGTCGCTTTTTGCATTCAGT
This sequence comes from uncultured Candidatus Melainabacteria bacterium, assembly GCA_946186335.1. GTDB lineage: Bacteria > Cyanobacteriota > Vampirovibrionia > Gastranaerophilales > Gastranaerophilaceae > Zag111. The sequence continues at coordinate 2,656 of CAMHMW010000159.1, read as the reverse complement.
ATAGGTGAAACTATGACCGGTGCAAGTATAAACAGCAAATATATGCCGACTATAAAACTAACCAAAAAAATAAACAATTTCTTTAAAATTTTCATAATACCCCTAATGTTGATAATATTATATAAGAAGTTTAGCATAAAAGCGGAATTTAGCCCAGAGATTTTACATAATTTATTGCATCTTCTTTCGTTGCAACATCTCCCGAAATCTGGGCTTCATGCAGCGCCTCCATAATTTCACCGAGTTTTGGGGATGGCGGTATATTTAATAATTTCATAACTTCGTTTCCGTCAAGCAGCTTTGGTAAAGGTTTCAGTGTATCCTTTACATCAAGATAGAACTGAAGCAGTTTATTAAGTGACGAAATGTTTTCAGCAACCATCTCATCCGTAATAAGTACCCCGCGGGCTGAAAGTCTGTCTGCTTTTGCAATAATAATATTATCAATGGCATTATTTTCGGAATGTCTTATGTATCTCATCATAACCTTTTCGCTCATATCAGGGGAAGAAACAACCGCTGATGGGTACATGTGTTTCTTTATTATATAAGATATGTATTCTATCTGTTTGTTTGAAAAACACATACTTTTCAAAATCGGAACACACATTTTTGCACCGATATCATCATGTTTAATGAAACGGTGTCGTCCCGTATCTTTTTCAATTGTCCATGTGGAAAATTTCCCTATGTCATGCATAAAAGCAGCGAGTCTTAGGTGTGCAAGCCTTGAAAATCCGCCAAAATCAACTGAGTCAAGATGAGATTTAACATCCTCGCTAGAATTTTCGTAAATTTTACCGATTTGTTTAACGGTTTCTATTGAATGATGAAATAAATCAAGATGGTGATGTTGGTTTTTCGGAATTTGTTTTAACTCTTTTACAAACGGGAAAAGTAATTCCAGCATCCCGACTTCATCCATTTTTAATAGGGCAAGGTGACAGAATGCACCGTCAAACAATTTCATAAGTTCGTATTCTATTCTTTCTTTTGCAGGTTGGTTTAACAGTTCTTTGTGCCTTTTGACAATATTTAACAGATTTTTATCAATCTCAAACCCCGTCAAAGAGTAAAATCTGAATATACGAAGCAGACGCAAAGGGTCGTCCGTAAAATTTTCTTCACGTATTCCTTTAATAATTTTGTTGTTAAAATCGTCAATAAACGGTCTGCAAATTTCCGGAATTTCTCCTGTTCTGATGTCAACGGCAATCGCGTTTATTGTAAGGTCACGTCTTAGAATATCACTTTCAAGACTGTCCCCTGTCGGGTTTGTTATATCAAGATAGTCTGTTTTATTTCTTAATACCACCCTGTATATTTTATTATCTTCGTCAAGTGGAATAAAAACTCCGTCAAGAAATTCAGCAACTTTTAGTGAAAAACTTTTGGCGTCTTCATCTGCTGCTATAATATCTCTGTCGCAGGCAGTTTTGCCTGTCAGGGCATCACGAACCGAACCTCCGACAAGATATAACTTATTATCAAAAAAACTTGTCAGATTGTTTAGTATCGGGTCATTCTTTATATTATTTGTTAAAGTTTGAATATTCATAAATTATGTTCCCTAATGCAACAGTTACAGCAGTTTCTGCTCTTAAAATCAAGTCGCCGAGTGTCAGCATTTCAAGTTTTTCTTTTTCGAAAAACTCAAATTCATTCTGTGAAAATCCACCCTCAGGTCCTATTATGACGAGAATTTTGTCGTTCGGTTTTATGGGCTTTTCTCTGAAAGAATCACGAATAGTTTTATCTGCAATTCTTTCGCAAAAAACAATGATTTTATCAAATTTTTGGCTGTCGAGGACTTCTTTTAATGTTGAAAGTTCAAAGCATCTTGGGATAATTGCCCGCTCGCACTGTTTTGAAGATTCATACATTATTTTTTGCCATTTGGAAATTTTCTTTTCGATAATTGATTTATTCAGGGTGCAATTATCTGTTAAAACAGGAATGATGCCGCAAACGCCGAGTTCTGTTGCTTTTTCAATTATGAAATTTTGAGCATCAGAACGAAGCGGACTTTGTGCAAGATATAGTTCAAAATCCAGAAATCTTTTGCTGGGGTAACTTGTTATAATTTTTGCAAAGATTTTAGAATTATCAATTTCGGTAATTTCTGTTTCATACTGAATTTGTTTTTCGTCAATCAGCAATAGTTTTTCGCCAACTTTTGCCCGCAGAGAACGGGCAATATGACGATAATTTTCAGTATCCGAAATTATTACCGTATTGTTATCAATTATTTCTGAATTTATAAAAAAATGCGGCATTTTTTCACCTCAGATAAATAATATCACAAACTTAAACCGAAAACCTTTAATCAAGTACAATTTCTTTTTCGTTTTTATATGTCACATAACCTAAATTAGCGGCAGGCGGTTTTCTTAAATATTTCCGTTTTGTGTAAATTACTCCGATTTTTGAGGAGTCTTTAACCGTTGAATATTCTTTTGCCAGCTTTGCACATTTCAAAATCAGTTCATCTGTCAGATTTTGAGTTTTTAAAAGTACGTGAGAACCGGCATTGTTGTGAACATGAAACCACAAATCATCGTCTGATGCCAATTTTGAAATAATATAATCGTTTTGTTTGTTGTTTTTCCCGATGTATATTTTTGTTTGGTTATCAGATTCGATGCAGAGTATTTCC
>CAMHMW010000158.1 GCA_946186335.1 uncultured Candidatus Melainabacteria bacterium | reverse complement strand
GATACAAATATTTATGCAACGGAAAAAGAATATCTTAATATGTTTGGTACATTTTCAACAGGTAAGAACCCTTATGTTGATTTAAAATTCAAATCTTCAAAGGTTCATTTTAATAATCTTTTAAATATTGCAAGAGCATATTTAGATACCATACACATTAAAAACGATGTTGAACAAATGAGTGCAAGCGGGTATCTGTATTCAAATTTCAGATTAAAAACCGACTTTAAAGCACTTGAATCATCCGGTAATTTTATTATTCGTGACGGTAATATTTATGATAAAAATATCGGTTTATTATTTGAAAAAATAAAAGCAAATCTGATTTTTGACGACAATATTCTTCTGGTAAAAGATACCGGTGCATTGATAAATTCTCATCCGCTGGAGGTTTCGGGTACAATCGGTGCAGATTCTGTTGCTGATATAAATATTTATGCGGATAAAATTCCTGTTTCCGGTTTGTATAAGGCTTTTGCTCCCCGAAATATCAAAGAATCTTATGACTTAAATTCGGGTGTGTTAACCCTTGACACGGTTATAAAAGGTGAAATAAAAAATACAATAGCGAGAATTAGTGCGGAATTAACAAACTTTGATATTACCGATAAAAACGGACAATTCAGACTTCTGAACGACACCGCAAAATTCGGGTTTGGGGCATCCGTAAGAGAAATCAGAGGAAGATTTACAAACAGAGGTTTCAAGGTTATTTTAAACAAAACAGGTTCTGTTGTGTCAGATGATCTTTTAACCATTAATCTTGATAACAGAAAAGCCGTTATTGAAAACTCTGTCGTAAAAATTAATCAAAATTCCATAATAAATATAAAAGGACAAATTGAAAGTTATTTGTCTAATCCCGATACAAAAATTGTTGCTGACGGATTTTTGAAAGATGCAGATTTGAGAAAACTTTTAGGTGATTCTCTGTCACCATATTTAGATTCAAAAGGTTCAATTCCCGTTAAGGCAGATTTGCAGTCAAAGGCAAACAGAACAAAATTGTCATTGCAGGCACAATCAGATACCGGTGCGTTTGTAACTCCCGTTCATTTTGATGAACTGAACGGAAAAACTGTTTTGTTTAATTTGTTCGCAGATAAAAAAGATAACAATTTAAAAGTACACCGCTCCGGTATTTTTGTAAAACCTGCAAATAGCGAGCTTTATGATAATTATATGTTTAACCTTGTCGGGGCAAAAGAAATTGTCGGAATAAAAGCCGTTATTACAAATATGCACAGACGTCCGTTTTTGAGTCTGTTTAAAATTTCTCTGCCGCATGAATTATCGGGGTCCGTTTGTGCATTTCCTTATTCAAAATTCAATATAGGAGGCAATCTGAGTGCATATGGAAATATTGACAATCCGAATATAAATGGGCGGTTTAATGTTACAAGAGTTGAATTCCCGCAATGGCTGACAAAAATAAGAGAGATAACCATTGATATACTGAATAAAAATATTAAAGTTGCAATCAAAGATGTTGATGCAAACGGTTCCGATATAAATGCGGATATTTCAACAACCATTGATTCTCTTGGTAAATCAAGACTTGATAGCGTGGATATTCGTTCAAGAAAATTGGATGTTGAAAAAATAATGAAAGTTTCAGAAGGTTTAACTGCGTCATTACCGAAAAATGATACAGTATCCCAAACCTCGGGTGAACCTGCAGGAATACCGCTTGAAATTGCCAGAGGAATGCTTAATTTCAGAAAAATAACAAGCGGTAAAATTGAAATAAATGATACAACAGGCAGACTCTCCCTTGTTGACAGTATTTTGCATATTAACAGATTAAGAACGAATATCTTTGACGGAAAGGCCGAAGGTGATGTTTCCGTTAATCTTTTAAATCAGGAAATAAAAACAAAACTTAAAGGTAAAGATATTAATGTTGAAAAAATGTTGATTGAAACCGCCGATATGAAAGATGCAATTTCGGGTACTATGAATTTTACGTCTGATTTAAGTTTCAAGGCATCCACACCAGAGGAACAAATGAAATCAATGAAAGGTTCGGTTGATTTTAATGTTAAAAACGGACAACTCGGACCTTTTGGTAAGTTTGAAAACTTCCTTATGGCAGAAAACATAAGAGAAAACGCATTTTTCTCATCTGCGATAGGTTCAATAATCACAAATATTGTAACCTTTGACACTTCACGATACAATTCATTATTCGGGCATTTGACATTCAATGACGGATATGTAAATGTATCTCCCATAAAAAGTCAGGGGGATGTTATGTCAATTTATGTAGCGGGAAAAGTCGGACTGGTTGATAACAGTGCTGATTTGATTTTGAGAGGGAAACTGGGTTCCGCATTTTCGGATAAGTTAGGACCTTTGGCAAATATTAACCCGATTAACCTTGTGAAAAATACTCCCGGGTTAAATATTGTTCTTGCAAAGACATTTTCTATATTCTGTGAGGCTGTTTCTGAAGAAGAAATGAAAGCCATACCGTCATTAGCGGAAGGAAAGTCTGATGATTATGCGACAAAATTCCAGATTAAACTCAAAGGAGATACCAGAAAACCGTTGAAGATGGTAAAATCTTTTAAATGGCTTGCTCTTAATTCAGAAATAGAAAGTGCGAAGAATTTTGTTGATACAATTCCTGTTCCGGCAGAAGGGGAAGAAAACTTGTCTGTTGAAGAACTTATGGAGTTGCGTGCGCAGCAGCAGGCAGAAATTGATAAAGAAAACAAAAAGATAATAAACAGAATTAAGAATAAATTTAAAAGGAACAAATAATAATTGTATATGAAACTCAAATCGGTTTTAAAACGTACAGTAATATCGTTTGGCATTATTTTCGCCGTACTTTATTTGTTTTGGTGTTTTGGGGTTCCAAAGATTTTAAATTCCGATTATATGGTAAAAAAATATGAAACCATAGTTGAGGAAAAACTGGGTTTTCAGATAGATGTTGACGGATTTAATTTTAAAACAAGACCCGATTTATCTTTTACCGTATATGTCAGAGAGGTTTCTTCAATAAAAGATGAAATTGAAGTTCTTGATTTTGTTTATCATTCAAAAATACTTTCAGTAAAACCCTCATCAATTAATGCAAAAAAAATAAATCTGGATTTGTCGGGTGCAAAACATCTTTTTAAAAAAGATGATAATAAAAAGTCAAAATTTGACATGAATAAAATAGAGATTCCCCTGATAAATATTCACAGAATGTTTGTCAAAATAGATGA
>CAMHMW010000157.1 GCA_946186335.1 uncultured Candidatus Melainabacteria bacterium | reverse complement strand
TTTCTGAGATTCATCTTTTGGGGGGTCGATATCAGACATTAAAATTATATTATAGATTTTATAAAGAAAAAATTGTAGGTAGTATCTGTTGGAAAAATTAGACAAAAAAGAACTGAATAAGGCGGAAAAGAAAACCTTAAATTCTAATCCCATCAAAAAGACGAAAGCGTCAGGTGATGGGATAAAGATGATTTCTGTTCCGAAAAAATCAACAGGCGCAAAACAGAATAACACACAAAACACAGATAGTACCGTAAAACCAATTTCCGTACCGGAAGAAACGAGTTTAAACAGCATAATAGAAACTATCAACAATTTTAATACAACAAAAACCAGACCCCGTCTTTTTGCAAATAACAACCATAATGCCGTAACAAATCCTGTTCAGAATAATGTGAATTATTATGAAATTATGTCAGATTTGTCTGATGCGTTTAACAACAATAAAAATATGGTTGATTTGTTCGGCAAATTAAACGATATATTTATTGGAAAACTGAAATGGAATTTTGTCGGCTTTGGTCTGTTTCACGAAAAATCAAAATGTATAAATCTTAAAATTTTCTCAAAAACAGGAAATACTTATTCTTCTAAAGTATTTTTATCCGATGAATTTAACCCGATTATTGAATGTTTTAAGTCAAAAGCATATATTCACAAAGAAAATATTAATTATCTTAACAGCCCGTATCTGGCAAAAACAAGTTCGGTTATTGTTCCTATGATTTCGGTTAACAAATGTATAGGTGTAATGATTATCGGGCAAAGTATTTCATCTTTGAATACAAACATGATGGTATTTATTGCAAATTATATGGGAATGTATATTCATAATCTGCAATTACAGGAACAGACCAACAAATACGCAAACACCGATACCCTGACCTCTTTATATAATCACAGAGGTTTTCAGGAGGTTCTTGCAAAAGAACTTGCAAAAGCAAAAGATGCAAATACATCGTTATCTGTTGTTATGTTTGATGTAAACAACATTTCAAAAATCAACAGGGAATTAGGTCATGCCAAGGGTGATGAAGTAATTAAAACTATTGCCGAAAAGATTAAACAAAATATCCGTGCAAACGATTTGGCAGGTCGTTACGGCGGAGACGAAATCGCAGTAATTATGCCTGAAACAGACACAAAAGATGCAAAATATATGGCTGAATTTATCACATATTGTCTTTCATGCTGTTTTGTTGACGATGTCGGACCTATAAAAGTTTCAGTCGGAATTTCTACATATCCTGAATGCACAATAGATCAGGAAAAACTGTTAATCCTTGCAGAACAGGCAATGTTTATTTCTCAGGCTAAGGGTTATAAAGAAGGAATGTCTGCAATTATCAGTTCATCAGATTTCAATTTCTGGGATGATGTTGCATTAAATTCTTTTGCGGAAGTTCTGGCAAAACGTCACTCTCAAATCGGTATAAATTTTGAAGAAGAACTTGTCCATAAATTTAATCAGGAAGAAATTATAAACCACAATCACCTGATGGAGATGGTTACATCACTGGCGGGTGCTATTGATGCGAAAGATCCATACACAAAAGGACATTCAACTTCTGTTTCAAGATATTCGGAAGCGTTAGCTCATGCATTAAATCTTCCCGAACCCGAAGTTGAAAGAATTAAAATCGGTGCTATGCTTCACGATGTCGGAAAAATCGGTATTCCGGAAAATGTTTTGAAAAAACCGGGAAAACTTGATGATGATGAATGGAAAATAATGAAACAACACCCGACAATCGGTGCTGAAAAAGTGCTTGCACCAAATGAAGCGTTGCGTGATTTAATTCCTATCGTCAAATATCACCACGAAAGATTAGACGGTAAAGGTTATCCAGAAGGTTTAAAAGGAAATGAAATACCTCTTGCGGCAAGAATTGTATCCGTTGCAGATGCTTATCACGCTCTTGTCAGCGACAGACCATACAGAAAAGGTATGCCGATTGAAAAAGCCTGTGCAATATTAAAAGAAGGTGCAGGTGTTCAGTGGGATGCTGATTTGGTTCGCCGGTTTATTTCTATTGCACCCTCACTTACTACAAGTGTTTAAAATATGAATAGCCTGAATACTCAATATACAAATATACAAAATAATTTATCCTTGTGGGCAAAGTCTAAACCTGTTCCCGATTTAATAGACAGTTTAACCTATAACTTATATGAGGACAGTAATCCGTTCAACAGAACATTCGATGATAATGATATTAGTGACAAAAGATTACGGGCAATAGCAAATGCCGGTACAAAAACGACAGCAGAGATTTTTTCGGCATTTGCAAATCCGTATTATCTGAGTCATAAATTCACTCACATTCCTGTTTATTACAAAAACTCAGTAAACTTATACGAAAATAAATAAACTTGTTTTATAATTTTAGTTTACTGTAAAATGTTCTTATGAAAAAGATTTTTTTTGGAATTATTTGTTCGGTTTTTGTTTCGGCTGCTGCTTTTGGTACGCAAGGCTATGTTTTTACGGCTGACAATCCAAACCCGAAACAAACAGTTATTAAGTCGCAGTCAATAAATATTCCATACGGTCAGTACTTACAGTTCTATAATCTTGACGCTGACAGAATCGGGGCTGATTATATTTATTTAAAACATTCCGAAGAATCTGTTTTTTTCAAATCTCTTTCAAAAGAGGATAAAGAAAACTATAAATACGTCAAAAAAATTCAGAAACTTATAGCAAAAAATCAATGGAGTGAAGTTTTCAGCCAATATCCAAACTTTTACCCCGCATATCTGCAATATTACGAATATTGTTACAACAATAAAGACTACATAGAAGCACTCAGAATTTTACACAAAATCAAAAACCTTGATACGGGCGGAAAAATATATTCCCAGTCTGTTTTAAATAAAGCCTTTGCACAACTCTATTACCAAACGGGACAATATCAAAATGCCCTGCAATATTACAAAATGTATGAAACAACAGAGGATGATTATATTTTAATGCAGATAGCAAAATGCTATTACAATACGGGCGATTATTCTTCGGCAATAAATTACTGCAACAAATTAAAAAACCAAACCTATGAAGCAAAAGAAATCATTTATGATTCTTACATGCGTATGAAAGATTTTAAAAACGCCGATAAATATGCAAAAGAACTTCTTAAACTTGAATTTAGTTACAAAAATCTTATGAGAGTTCAGGCAAATGAAAAAGATGAAAGAGCCAGACTTTCATACTGCTATCACG
>CAMHMW010000156.1 GCA_946186335.1 uncultured Candidatus Melainabacteria bacterium | reverse complement strand
CTATGCATTAAACGTTTTAAATGAAGATTCAACGTTTTTGGAAATAACTTTTTTAACTGCTTCCATTTCTGTTGAAATAGCGTTTTCTTCGGTATCAAGTTGTTTAAGTTCAAGTTCCAGTGATTTATCCTGTTGTTGGACAACTTCAATTTTTGAATTTATTTCCTGAACTTTTTGGTCATATTGATACTGTGCATAGTTATATTTATTCATTGCATCATTGTATGCATCTTCATCTGTTGATGTATTTGTTGTAAGTGCATATTCGGTGTATAAATCGTTACCGTTTGCATCTTTTTCAATGTTACCGTTTTCATCCGTTCTGTAAAGGATGAGTGCGATATATCTTCCTGTTGTATCTTTTTCAACGGATGCTAATGCGTTAATAACTTCTTTTGTTTTTGTAGCAGAGCCAACGGAGTAGCAGTTAATATTTTCGTTTGCAAAACCGCCGTCTGCAGGATAGTCAGCGCTCTGGACATCTTCCATATTGTAGAAATAGGGAACGTAGGTTCCTTTAACGCTGTCTTTAACATATCTTACATACCATTGTTGATCGGAACCGGGGTCGTGGAAACATTTTTCGTTAAGCATAACTCTGTAATATTCTTCCTGTTCCAAAAGTTGCTGTATTTGTTCGGGAGTAAGATCTTTGAAATACGGGTCGTCAAAAGTTGCTGTACTTCCCATTTCTGCATCCGTCAGATATCTTTTTGAAGTTTCTTCTGTTGTTGATTCTTTAACGTATTGACCGTCATCATCTTTACCGACCATAATAACTGCTTTTTCGGGGTCTGTTTCATTTTCGTTCATTAAAACTATAATCAGGTCATCTTCTGTTACACCTTGGAGGGTTTGTTTGTTACCGTCATTATCTGTTGTATAGAAACTACCGTCGGTATCTTTCATAACCTGAACGACATCATCTATAGTTTCGTCATATTGATAATATTCAAAATTTGCAATATCCTGCGGGGTGCAGGGTTCTAATGACGGTACGGATTTTGTTTCTTCAATATACGGTTTACCTTCATCGTCATATTGGATGGGTTTGTTGTTGAAGTAACCGCTTGATACACCGTTGCCGACACCTAATTGTCTGAGAGTTGTAGCGCCGACTTTGTATTCACCGTCAGCAGTTCTTGCGACCATACTTGATGATGCTGAAACGATAGCATAATCATCCTGCCATTGCTGAATGAAACTGATGGAGTATTTGCCGTCATTTTTTGCAATCATAGTTGTAATAGTGTTTGTTAAAGCGCCGTCATCAAATGAGTAAGACACTTTTGTAAAATCGTCAATAGACGGCGGGGTAGGAACGACCATATTACACAATTCAGAGTAATAACTTGCGGATTCGTTAGAAAGCGTTGTTCTTTGCTGGTTGATTTGCTGACCTTCAAATTCAACGTTGTTCTTACGCGCCGTTAACATTAAAAATCTCGCTTGTGATGCACTCATGCCCATGGCTGTTGTTCCCTTTTTTTAGTTCCATTAATCGTATTTACGGTCAGAAAGCACATGAACTTTAATAATTTGGACGACATGTTACAAATTTGTAACATGAATTAATTATTATGGGTTGAAAAAGGGAAAACATGTGTTTATAATGTTAGGACAGTACATTTACAACACCTTAGCCATAATATAAAATATAATATTCATGGGGACGTTTTGGATTTGACAGGATGTTTGGTGGAAATAGGTTGCGTGTCGGAGAGCTGTTCTCCGTTATCAACGGGCAAAACAAATTAAATGCTGACAATGTAATTGAAGCAGACTTCTCAAGAGCAGTTGCAAAAGCTGCCTAAGTCTCACAGCTCCTCGTAGGGCCCAGCTTGCCGGTTTTACGGGGCAATTATGCAAGACGCAGTACGCCAATACAAAGTAAGCGTATCAAGATAACTTTGTAAGGTTTAGAGTTTCCTTTAAATAAAACCTTTGATTAGTTTGTCGGGTTTCAGTTACTTTCCTGAACTAATCGAGAAAATAAGTAAATACACACGTAGATATTTATTTTTATCCATTTTGGACGTGGGTTCGACTCCCACCGTCTCCACCAAAAAACAGGACAGGTCAACCTTGTCCTGTTTTTGGGTCTGATGTGTGTTGCGGAGAATACAACTTATGTGGGTTCGGCGCAAGCGAGCCAAGTGCGAAGCCGTCTTGCTTGTTGCATACCTGCAACTAAAAGCAAGATGCGGAGTCACGTCGATGGCGAGCGCAGCAAGACACTCCTACCGTCTCTATTTTTTGTTTATAAATATAATAATTAAGTCGGGTTTTAACCCGACCTATAATTCTTATTTTGACTGTATATCACTCACCTGAATATAAACAGGGGTATCTAACTTAAATATAATTTTGTTCCCTGCTTTCAATTTATGATTTAATCCTTTTGCTATTGAACTTATTAAAAGTCCGAAACCTTTACATGTCCTTGGAACTACAACCAAACCCACAACTGTTGCTGATTCGATGGCAACTGTTGCAACACTTATTGCGGAAAAACTGATAATTCCGACACTTGCAGGAATTGCTCTTAATGTGTTTAAAAATTGGGGGGATTTCAGGTCACTTCCTTTTTTGGGTTCCATCCTTACGGTATAAACTTTTTCATTTGGGAAGATTATTTTATCTATAATGATGTAACCTCTTGCTCTTTTAAACATGGGTTCACTTTTTTTAATTTTTTTGAATTTACCCGCAAATCTTGTATGCTCAGGCAGATACATTCCGTTAGATGCCTGAACTTTTGAAACTAATCTGAAATATATTTCATCATTTATATCTGTTTCGTTTATATCTAAATCTGATTCCAGTTCAAGCACATAGGTATTCTTGGGTTCTAAAAATACGTTTTCTTCTTCAATTGCTGTCGTAAAAACAGGTGCTCCCTGCTCGTTATATTCGTTTCCTTCAGCTAATACGGGTTCCATTAAAAAGAAATTCATTAACAAAATTAACACAAGTGATATAAATTTTTTCATTTTCTTCCCCTTCTTAATATAATTGCTATTCATCTCAGTATATAGATAAATAAAGGAAAAGTAAAGTTTTGATTTCCAAAAATTTTTCATAAAATTTTTCATTAAATTATTATTGTTAACATTCACCAACCGGATAATATCCTTTAGTATAATTTTAATGTGATAATAATTCCAAAAAGGAGAAAACAAAATGGAAAATAACAAAATCTCGGTCTATATAGTTGAAGACTACCTGCTAACAAGAGTTACTTATAAAAAGGCTTTTAATGAATATCCGA
>CAMHMW010000155.1 GCA_946186335.1 uncultured Candidatus Melainabacteria bacterium | reverse complement strand
TATTAGTGATTTTAACTGTTTTTCAAGCTCTTTTCCTTCCGGACACATGTTTGAAGCTTTCAAACGAACCTTTGAACTTGCTTCATCTATAACATCAATTGCCTTATCCGGCAAAAATCTGTCATTTATATATTTGCTTGACAATTTTACTGCTGCGGTTATTGCCTCATCAGAAATTATCAAGTTGTGGTGTTCTTCATATTTTGGTTTCAAACCTTTGATGATTTCAATTGACTCATCTTCTGTCGGTTCATCAATTTGAACCGGTTGAAAACGTCTTTCAAGTGCTGAATCTTTTTCAATATATTTTCTGTATTCATCGGATGTAGTTGCACCTATAACTTGAATTTCACCACGAGAAAGTGCCGGCTTCAAAATATTTGCAGCATCAATAGCACCTTCTGCCGCACCAGCACCAATCAAAGTGTGCATTTCATCAATAACTAAAATAATATTACCTGCCTGGCGAATTTCATCCATAATTTTTTTAAGACGTTCTTCAAATTCACCACGATACTTTGTACCTGCAACCAAAAGTCCCATATCCAGCTGAATAACTTTTTTGCCATCCAAAATATCAGGTACTTCGGCATTTACAATTCTTATTGCAAGACCTTCTGCAACCGCAGTTTTTCCGACACCGGGTTCTCCCAACAATACGGGATTATTTTTAGTACGTCTTGCCAAAATTTGTATAACACGTTCAATTTCTTTTTCTCTGCCGACGACAGGATCTAATCTCAATTCCTGAGCGGCAAGCGTTAAATCTCTGCCAAATTCATCCAAACTCGGGGTTTTTGTCTTTCCGCCGGAAGATGTTGAACTTGATGAGGAAGATGAAGAAGAACCTGCCGTAGCAGCTGATGGTTTTGATTCACCAAGCATCTTAACAACATTGCTTCTCACTTTATTAAGGTCAACACCAAGATTTTCCAGAACTCTTGCCGCAACTCCTTCGCCTTCACGAATAAGTCCCAAAAGCAAATGCTCTGTTCCGATATAATTATGACCCAGTTGTCTTGCCTCATCCCAGGACAGTTCCAAAACTCTTTTTGCTCTCGGTGTAAACGGAATTTCTACCGCAACAAACCCCGAGCCTCTGCCGATAATTTTTTCAACTTCGGTTCTGGCATCTTTAAGGTTTACCCCCATTGATTTCAATGTTTTTGCGGCAACTCCGGTACCTTCGCCGATTAAGCCAAGCAAAACCTGTTCGGTTCCGACAAAGTTATGACCTAATCTCCGAGCTTCCTCCTGAGCAAGCATAATTACTTTTATTGCTTTTTCTGTAAAACGTTCGAACATTATCTTACTCCTATCTCTTCTATGTAAAAATTATACACAAAACATAAGAAAGTTTCAATATGTAACAATTACATAAACATTCGGCTTTTATTCACAAATTTAAAAAATCTGATTAATCAAGACCCAAATCATGGAGAAAACGGCTGTTTTCCGAAAGTTCAAACAACGCTTCATCCGAAAACGGATTTGAAATACCCTGATTTTTAAAAAGTTCATCAACCAGTTGATTTTGTTCGGTATTTTCGGGGTCTGACAAAACGAGTTTTGTAAAATTGTTAATATCAGTCTGACGTTCATACAAACCCAGCGCATGCTTTGCCATGTTCTTCAATGCCTCGGTATCCGGTATCGGTGAAGTCATCGTGGAAAAAGACTTGTCTGCGCTTTCTGTTTTAAGTTTTTCTGCCAGTTTTTTAAACATTACAATACCCTATTTTACAACTATATTATACATTATATTTCACATAGTGCAAATAGTAACAATCGGTTATAATTTTCGGGTTATAATTTCAAAACTTTTTTTAATTTTTCAAAATCTCCCATTCCGTTTAAGGCAACTTCGCCGTTATTCAGGCGAATTTCAAACTTGCTGCGATACTTTGACAATATTGATTCATCATATCTGTCAGATAAAAAATAATAATTTTGGTTTGACGAACCGACCCACGGTCTTGAAAAATCACGTTTGTCCTTTTCGTATTTGCCATCAATAAGAATATCCACAAATTTTTCAAGTTCACAAAAATCAGAATTTGATTTCAACTGATTATACTCATATCCCGTAAACACAAGAACAGAAAGCCCCATTTGCTGAACATGTTTAGCAATTTCCGTAACGGGTTTAATCTGTTCCAAAGGTTCTCCGCCCAAAAAAGTTACCCCTTCAATTTCCTGTCTGTTGCAGTTTATCATACCAACAATTTCAGAAACAGAATATTCTTTCCCGCCGTTTTTATCCCACAGGGCTGAATTTGCGCAGCCGACACAATGAATTGAACAACCCTGAACCCAAATACAAAAGCGGGTACCCGGACCTTCAACATTTGTTTTTTGGAGGATAGAATTTATACGTATTTTTAAATTACTTCTCATCAACTCTTTTTACTTCTACACTCACCGGAGAACTCGTATATGCGGCTTTCAGACGGTTTGCCATAATCTCAAACTGTTCATCCGCAGGCTCGGAAGAAGATATATCCGCTCTGCCGGTTGATATTTTTTCTCTTACTATCGGTGCGCTTATAAACTCGTTCTCGATAAAAATACCTAGTTGCTTTCCGGTCTGTTCCGATGTAATATCTTCAAATTTCCTTGACCCGATACTGTTGAAATTTACGGTTATAATTAAATAACCGCCATCATCTTTTCTTATCTCAACCGACTCAATATCATGACCAGATATAACGGGAGAACTCCATTGCTGTTCATAATTTTCGGGAGTTTCAACAGGTTTGCGAAAATCTATCGAAGGTTTTTTACTTATTGCCGCATTGATTTTATCGCCGGAAACATAGGAGGAGGTTAATACCAGAAACTCATTTTTAGACAGAGTAACGGTCTCCGGATAATACCCGAAAGCATCTTTTATATTTGCAACCATGTTCTGCCGCAAACCGTCATAGTAATATTTGTCATGCAGTGCGCCTGTCTTTACTTTTACAAGATATACCGAACTGTTCAAATTATTACTTTTTACACTTTTAACGACAGAAGTTATTGTATTATTTATCCTATAGTGGGTATATGATAAATAACCACAGACAGATAAAATCAAAATAAAGGCTGCTGCCGTAATTATTTTAAAGAACGGCGAATCAGATGAACCGACACCATTTGAAGATAAACTGTGAAATTCGTCCTCTCTTTTATCGTCACCATAATTTTCCATGCACTTACCCCCGTAAAATTTTGTAAGAAAATAATAGCACAAATTCCTGTAAATTAACTAAACGTTTTAAACGAACGTTCAATATTT
>CAMHMW010000154.1 GCA_946186335.1 uncultured Candidatus Melainabacteria bacterium | reverse complement strand
CGCAATTGCAGGTGATAAAATTATACCGAAAATTCCTAAAAATTCCTGAGCGACAAACAACGCAACAAGAATACTTATCGGGTGCAATTTCATAAATTTTCCGAACAAAAACGGTCTTATTACATAGTTTGAAGTCTGCTGAATTATCAAAAACATAAATATTACGGAAATCACCTTTGCCGTACCAAGCGGGAAAGCAATTATTGCAATAATTGTAACCGCAACAGTAGGACCAAGAACCGGAATAATCTCCAAAATACCGGTAATTAAGCCCAATAATATCGGGTAATCAATTCCCAATAACCAAACCATAAGAGCGATTAGAACTCCGACTGTCACCATAGACAAAACCTGAGCTCTGACATAATTACCGACTCTTGATGTAATGTTTGAGAGAATATTTCCTGCCTTTTCTTTTAAATCAGGCGGGAAAAATTCAATGAACTTCTCACGCAGATAATTTTTATCGACAAGGATGTAAAAGACAAACATAGTAAGCGCAAGAAATATGAATAACAGTTGTGCAACCATAAGTGTAATATTTAAAGACTGATTAAATATATTCTGTGCCAAATCGGTTGAAAACCCGACAAGATTATCACTCGGAATAATTTGGGAAAGTGTTTTGCCGTAAACGGTCGTATGTGTCAGAAAATCATACAAATTTGCAGCCTTTTGAGGCATTATAGTAATAAACAGCATAATTTCTTTGTAGCACATCACAATAATCGGCAGGAACAGCAGCAATATAGCGGAAATCGTTGCAAAAACAACGACAGACGATGATACCGCCCTGTTTTTAAACTTAGAATCTATCCTGTTAACAACGGGATTAAGTGCGGCAGCGATAATAAATGCCGCAAACAAAAGCAACATCAGACCTTTCAGTTTTGGAACCAAAAGTAATAATATAACCGCAAGTATTATAAAAATAATTATTTTTGGTCTTAAAATATTCTTTATAATCATGATTACACCTGTATTTTGACAAATTTTTTATAAAAAAATCATACAAAAAACATCTTTTTTTTACAATAGTTATGATTAGTATAAAAGCGCTTATATCAATAACTTTGACGATTAAAAAAATTTAGGATATTCCATATTTGTAACAAAACTTAACATGAGAGAACAAAAAAAGCAATTATCAAAACACATATTACTTTATATAATTACGAGGACACTAACACAAGGATTGGAACAATGGGTTTCTTATTAGGAGCATTTGGAAAACTTGCCGCAGGCAGACGGGTCAGAGACCTGCAAGCCCGAATGATGAACGTCCAGACCAGACTGAGACGGGCACAAAGGCAAAGTGCGAATATGTCCAAATCTCTTCAAGCAGCAAAAAATGCAGAGCTTAATAACATTGCAGTATTTGCTCAAATGTCAAAGGTTGGAATCCAGCAATCATTGATGACTCAATTTGGAGTTCAAGATATTCTTGGCAAAGCTATGGGAGCCGGAACATCAGGTGCAAACGGATTAACTCCGCAACAGCAAGAAGCATACGGCAACTATCAAATGGGTATGAATCAAGCAACTGCAATGAACGAAATGCAGATAACCCAAATGAAGCAGGCAATCGAAGAAAAATACGAAACGCTGAACGATATGATGCTTGAACCTCTGAAAATGGAAGAAGATTCTCTTGAAACAGAAAAACTTTCACTTGAGTCACAAATCCAACTTGCAGATGCAGATTACAAAGCTTGTCAGCAAATGGAAAAAGAAAGCGCAAAGAACCTCGCACCACAATACACAGCAGGAAGTTAATCACAAAAGATATAAAACAAAGCCCTCAGAATTATCTGAGGGCTTTTCGTTTGTAATGTAATAATATCTCCCCTGCGGGGAGAAAAATTTTTCTTAATGAGTGTAACGAATTTAGAAAAATAAGAGAGGGTTTACAACGGAACATAGTCAGAATAAACAAGACTTGCCCATTTCTCAAAATAACTTATCTGAGTGACACTGCCGGTTCTGATAAATATATTTGCAAGTTTATCCGCATTTATATCAAGAGCAGCAATAATTGCAGCCTGAATAACCTCGGGATAAGTCACTATAATTATTCTGTTTCCGATATTTTCTTCAACAAGATTATCTATAACTTTTTTTACTCTTTCAACAAATTCAACAGAACTTTCACCGCCTGCAACCGTTCGTTTATCGGGTTCAGTTATACTCTTTTCAAAGCCCTCTGGATCTTTTTCAAGCAATTGAGAAAAAGTCATACCATTCCAGCTGCCGCATTCTCTTGCTTTCAATTCAGGAACAACAATAAAATCTTTCTTAAATATCTTCGAAACAAACTCGGCAGACTGAGCTGTTCTGACAGCAGGAGATGAGTATATAACATCGTTCTTAACCCCGCGGGCTTTCAGATACTTGCACACCGAGTTCATTTCTTCTTCTCCGAAATCTGAAAGCGGCGGATAATTTTCCGCATCTGAAAATCTGCCTTCTTCCGAGTATATTGTTGCACCATGGCAAACAAAAGTTATTTTACATTTTCTGCTAAAATACATAATTCTAAGCCTTCCGTTTTATTTATTATAGCATAGTTTTTGTTTTTGCGGTAGTATATAGAAAAAAGGAGAGCCTCATGCAAGGAAAAGCTTTTAAATTCGGAGATAATATTTCAACAGACCATATAGCACCGGGTAGACTGTACCACCTGCGTTCAAACCTTCCGGAATTTGCTAAACACGTACTAGAAGATGCGGATGAAACATTTGCATCCCGCATGAAAAAAGGTGATTTCGTTGTTGCAGGCTCAAATTTCGGACTGGGTTCATCCAGAGAACATGCCCCGCTTATAATGAAAATTGCGGGTGTTGGGGCAGTTTTGGCAAAATCATTTGCAAGAATTTTTTACAGAAACGCAATAAACATAGGGCTTTTGGCAATAGAATGTGATACAGATGCAATTGATGACGGAGATGAATTAGAATTAAACATTGAAAAAGGTTATATTACCGACCTCACAAACGGCTCTATCATTCAAATTGAACCGCTGCCGCCTGTCATGATTAAACTGCTGCAGGACGGCGGACTGGTTGAACACATAAAAAAGAACGGTGATTTTAAGCTTACGGACTAATAGAAAAACTTAATATATTGAGTTTTATTAAAAAATAAGCTATTCTAATAGCATACATATAAGAAAGACAAGGGGAAAATTATGAATATAGAAGAACGCAAAGAAAGTATTAACAGCGTAATCAGGGATATTGCAGATTTTATACAGAAAGATGAAACCGTAAAAATTGATTTTAGCGAATACTTAAAAACAATCGGAGCAAATTCAAGAAGGCAAATTCCGATACAAAATGCCGCATTCAGCTATATCCTTGAAAGAAAC
>CAMHMW010000153.1 GCA_946186335.1 uncultured Candidatus Melainabacteria bacterium | reverse complement strand
CTAATGCAAATTATTGTAAATTTTTATTTCATTTACTAAAGATTTCATCTTTAACAGCCGATAAAAAATTTGTAGAAAGTCAAACAAGGTATTACTATGCCCAATCTTAATCCGGTTGCATTATTCAACCAGTACAGAACTTTACCAAAATGTAAAGGCAAAACTCCCGAACAGATTTGCCAAATGATGATTAGCGAAAACGTAATTAATCATCAGGAATACCTATACCTTAAATCAAACAATCTGATATTTCCTTTCGGAACATTGAACTCAGGTAATCAAACAAACGGCAGTTGGACATCTGCGTTGGGAATGACCTTGTCATCACAAGACCAGACAAGGCAACTGGACAGAGTTGACATTTCTGTTGTTCAAAGACAGTATGATAAATTAGTACCCTTTATTGAAGTGGATTCAAAGGGTAAGACTGACATGTCACAATTCACTTTAGAAGGACTTAAACAAAGATACGATTCAAAAAAATACGATATAACAGCCAACAAATTCGGTGATATTACAGTAAAGACAAAAAACGGAAGACAGGCATTTTATGTCCAAAAATTACCATACGGAGGGTATTGTGCAGTATGCTATCAGGGGAATAAAGTTGAGCAGGTACAAATATCCGCAAAAGGCGACTTGACCCGGCACTCTTTATCTGAGGTAAAAGCGGGAATAACAACAATAACCGATTATTATGATAACTCGTTAAAGGTTAGAGGCATAAGTGAAGTATACAATAACGGAGACAACAAAAACATAAGATTTACCCGAAACGGCTCAAAAGAATATGAAGAATACTGGAAAAAAGACGGTAATAGTGCCGATTGGGGAATGGAATATTCAAACGGAATTTTATGGAAATCTTTTAAAACCGTTAACGGTAAACGACAAACCGAATATCCGCTGGTTAATGAACTCGTTAAAGATTTAACAGCAGTCGGAGCTATCGGGCAACCTACAACAAGAGCCTCTCTAAAAAAAGATGTCCTCAACGGAATAAACGCAAAAAATATAGAACTCATCTGGGATGAATTTGAGAAAAAGACAGGAAAAAGCATAATTGATGTCTTGCGGAACAAATACACAATTGATTCAAAAGTTAAGGCTCAATGTATTAATCACATAGAAAAACTATTCTGCCAGAATTATAACGACAAAGAAAAAATGGGGGCTTTTCTTGCGGACAGAATTTATGAGGATATTAACGGAATACATAATTGCGAACTAACATCCCATATAAAAATGATAAATAAAGACAATTTAAAATACGTGATGACCGCATACAGATTAAAAGCAGCACAAAACAACTACAACGATCAGGACAGATTTAATGACACTATGCATACGCTAAGAAAGTATCTTCCCGAGCCGTTATGTACTTTTGCCGCAGATAATATAATAAAACAGGTAACTCCGTTCAGAGGTCTGTTAGAAGCCATAGATACATCTTCCGTAAGTCAGGCAAAGAAAAAAGAACTCATCAAGCACCTTATGGATACCGCAATGGAGGATAAAAATGAACTGGCGGTAAGAAATGCAAAAAGAGATATTGCATCTCACCCGAGGGATATGCACAAGGTTGAAATAGATTTGTATAGAGTTCAGAATGCGGAAGGCGGAGATATGAGAAACCCGAATATCGGGAAAACGGATAACGAAAAAACGACAAGGGAATTTCTCGGCACAACAAGAAAACAAGGCAGGGTAGGTGACTGCTGGCTTATTGCCGGATTAAATTCAATAATAGCAAAACCCGAAATGCTCGCAAAATTAAACAAACTTGTTTCTTATGATGATAAAACAGGAAATTATACAGTAACAATGAAAGGTGCAAAGAAAAAATATGTCGTATCATCGAAAGAAATTGCAGAAGCAGGACACCTTTCAACCGGAAGTTTAAAAACGAAAGCCGTTGAAATCGCAATGGACAGATACATAAAAGAAAATGCTTATGCAGATAAAAATTTATCAACCTGGATTGACACTGAATTTGGATATGTGCTTAATGTTGATATAAATGATGGGTATACACCTACCATTTGGCATGCATTATGGGGATATAATTTTGATATAGAATCCGAACAGCCTGATATTGCAAAAGAAGATTTCAACAAACCGGACAGAGTTTATTCTTTTGCTTTAAATGGCAAAGATAATATTTACGGAATGGCAAAAAGTAAAAAAAATCCGAGTTGTGAAATTGTTGCACGACATGCATACTCAATAATAGGTAGTGATTCAAAAAATGTTTACGTGCTTAATCCGTGGGATTCTGATGATGTAATAACAATAAGCAGAGAAGATTTTGCAAAAATGGGGGTTTATATCAGACAATATGAAATACCAGTATGATAAATTATTCCTGATTTCTTAACCCGGGATCAGAATATGAACCCGTGACAAGTTTATTAAACCCGTATTGAGCTTTTGGTAATACATAAGCAAGCAGAAAACTGCTTATTCCGATATTTGCGAAAATATTTAATGCCTTAACGCCTTTTGCCTTTTTGGCAAATTTAGTTATATCAGCAGATTTTTTTGCCTCGTTAACAAATTTTTCAAATTCTTCTCTGAAACCTGCCATATCTTTGATATCGACAAATTTTCTCGGGTCACGGTAGCCTGATTTCAGGTAAGTAACTTTATTCAGTTTTGCCGCGAACTGAGAAAACATACTTTTTGGGTTATTATCCAAAAATTCTAAAATATCCTTTTCTGACGAAGATTTCGGAAGTTCAACATTTCCTGATTTTATTTTATCTATAAAGTCCTTGTTATCCAATATTATCGGGTCAAGATTAACATTTACACCAAATAATTTACCCCCCAGCTTATCAAGACCTTTTGCTATATAAACAGGAGTAACAAAGTTTAATATCATAGAACCAATCATACGAAAAGCATTCACATACGCTTCATCTTTATTACGTGAAGTTGAAACACGTCCGACAGTCAAACCTCCGTCTGATATTGCCATTTTGTCAACCGTTCTCAGATTTGCAATAGTTGAAGTCAACGAACCTGTAAATGACACTTTGTCATTTTTAATTCTGAAATCCTTAAACTTATCGCCCTTAGATGTGAAGGTTGCAGAAATAAAATTATTATCCGTAATCTTTTCACCTTTTGCGCGTTTTTCTTTAATTCTTTTGGTGAGCGCAAAATTTAAAGGCGGAAGAACAAATCCCATAATTGCAGTCGGTATCGCTGTTGCCGCAATAAATTTTTTGGTTAAAAGTTTTTCATAAACAGATTTGTTTTTCTGAACTTTTTTTAAATCTTCAAGAGCATCCTGAACATCTTTGGCCGCAATATCTTTGAACTTTTCAATGTTTGCCTCAACAGATTGCAGGGCGGTTTTCTTATTAAAAAGTTTAATATTTACAAGCGGGTTATAGCCTTTTTTAGAAATAAATTTGTCGGCAAATTTTTCTG
>CAMHMW010000152.1 GCA_946186335.1 uncultured Candidatus Melainabacteria bacterium | reverse complement strand
TAACGCCTGAAAATATGTATTATCATTCTGTACCCTCTGTACCTGCATTTTTACTCCTTAATATTTATTCTATTATAAAACTCCTAAAAATAAAATTTGCGGGTGAATGTCAAAAAAATTTTGTTGGGCTAAAAACCCAACTTTCAAAATTAAAGAAACTCCAAAAATCATACAAACGCTTTATTATTATTTTAATATAGTCTGATATAATTATTTTATGTTTGATATATCAGCACCATCAACATATATTCCCGTAATATTTGTCAGTATTGTCGTGGTTTTTGTTTCTTTTTTATACAAAGATTCAAAAAAAAATACTCGTGAAAATACTGTTGATTTACCCTATTATACTGAAATATCAACCTCTATGGGTTATATAGAACGCAATATTCATGAAGATGGCAGGTTTCAGTACCGCAAACACATTGATGCCGATATTGAAATAAAAAACGATATTTATAATTCTTTAAGACACGCAGGGGTTCTGTATTCAATGTACATGTTTGAAAAACTCGGACTAAGCGACAAATATAAAGAACTACGTATTCTGTCATCAAAATATTTTATACAAAGATACGTAAAAAAACTCGGGAACAAGGGAAAATATATGGTAATTTCCATTCCCGAAGAAGAACAGATAAATATGCCGATAGCAAAATCAGGAGCAGCGGGAATTGCTCTGTGTGCCTTATCAAACCTATATAAAGAAAAAGAAATTGACCTTAAAATTTTACAAGGGTTGGGCGAATTTATATTATCAATGATAGATGAAAACGGGAATGTTTACGCTTATTTTGATTTGGAAAATAAAAAAATAAACAAAGAGGCTGAGGCTGTTTATTACGCAGGTGAGGCGGCTGCGGGTTTATTGTATTTGTACGAGGCTGACCATCAGGACAGATGGCTTGAAGCATCAAAAGTAATTCTTTTAAACCTCGCAACTATAGGTAAAAAAATGGAGATGAATATAACATTTGATAGTTGGGCAGCATTATCAATAGAAAAACTTATAAAAAACAAATGGCTAAATGATGAAGAAAAAGGAATTTTAAAGTCTTATGTGGAGCAAATGGCAATACCCATGCTGAGCGAACAGATTACAAACAGAAATAACAGTTATTACGGTGCTTTTAAAGATAATGTCAGACCTTGCAGTCTGGGTTCAATTATGGAAGGTTTGGCATCTGTTTATTTTTGTGTTGATAATAACAATTTAAAAAAGATTATTTTCAAGTCATTATCAATCGGAAATATGTTTTTGAGTAAAGTTCAGGTAAAAACAGGGGAACAGGCAGGCGGTCTGCCAAATTCCGCAAACTGGGTAAAACCCGGTGTAACTCCAAATGCGGGAATTATAAGAATTGATAATGTTCAGCATGTTGTTACCGGCTGGCTGAAATTTCAAAACATTTTAAAAATCACCGGAAATTACTAAAATAAGAGTATATAAAAACTTTACATATTGTAATTTATTTACACCATAGCATCCTGATTGTATTATGATATATGTAAAGATAGGATAGAATCAGACTTTCTCGGAGGCAAAATTGGCTGATAAATATTATATAAAAGGCGGAACACCCCTCAAAGGCGAAGTATCAATAGGCGGCGCAAAGAATTCTGTATTAAAACTGATGGCAGCAGCAATTCTTGCAAAAGGTGAATCAAAAATATACAATGTACCCGATTTGACAGACGTTGAGATTATGCTCAATGTAATTGCGCAGTTAGGTGCTAAAACAAACTATAATAAAGAAGAAAAATCTTTAACAATAGATGCTACAGATATTACAAATATCACGGCAAGTTATGAACTTGTAAGCAAAATGAGAGCATCATTTATTGTTTTGGGAGCATTGGTTTCCCGTTGTCGTGAGGCAAAAGTTGCACTCCCCGGCGGATGCGCAATTGGGGAACGCAGAGTTGATTTTCATATAAGAGGTTTGGAGTCGCTCGGTGCGAAAATAAAAATTGAAAACGGATATGTCCATGCCAAAGCAAGCAAACTTGTCGGTGCGGATGTTTATCTGGATATTCCGTCTGTTGGTGCAACAGAAAATATTATGCTTGCATCTGTTCTTGCGGAAGGTTCAACGCATATTCAAAATGCGGCACAAGAACCGGAAATTGTTGATTTGGCAAACTTCTTAAATACAATGGGTGCAGATATTTCCGGAGCAGGTACATCAGAGATTATAATTAACGGTGTAAAACACTCAGACCTTCATCCGATTGAATATACAACAATTCCGGACAGAATTGAAGCAGGAACGTTTATGACAGCAATTATTGCCACAAAAGGTAAAGGGATAATAAAAAATATTTATCCCGCACATCTGACTTTCTTTACCGATAAACTTCTTAAAATGGGTGCAAACATAAAACTTTTAGACCCGACATCAATGGAAGTAAGTTGTAAAAACCGTTTAAATTCAATAAATTTCGTAACACAACCCTATCCGGGATTTCCGACAGATTTACAGTCAATGGCAATGACACTTTTAACAACGGCAAACGGTGTCGGAATTATAACCGAAAGTCTTTACGAAAACAGATTTATGCAGGTTCCCGATTTAAACAGAATGGGTGCTGATATTCACCAAGACAGAAACCATGCCATAATTAAAGGTGTTAAAAAACTTTCGGGTGCAACTCTTACGGCAAGTGATTTAAGAGCAGGTGCATCACTGGTTGTTGCCGCACTTATGGCAGAAGGTAATTCTGTTGTTGAAAAATTACATCATATAGATAGAGGATACGAAAATTTTGAAAATAAGATAAGATTGTTAGGAGGGAAAATCGAACGTAAAAACGATGACTCCCGAATGAACCTAACGGAGGGAATACATAATGAGTCCTACTTATAAACGTTGGTATGATCATGACCCGTTATTATTAGAGGTAATTGAGCTTTTGAGAAATTACCAAACAGAATTGAGAGCTCAGGCAGAGATATTCTTACAAAAAATAGAAGAAAAAGTTTCAAAAGAAACTATCGATAAGTTTTATGCGATGGTAAAACCGGTAAACGCAAACAATCGCTGGTATGACAAAGACCCTGTAATATCAAGAACGGTTGAAATATTGCGTATAGTTCCGCCGGAAGCACAGAGAATTTGTGCGCAGAATTTCATAAAAACTCTTAAAGAAATGGGTATTGAATATGAAAGTCAAAATGTAAAAACAGAAAAGTAAAAGGTTAGTAGTGGGAATAGGAAAAAAGAACTCTGATAATTTCAGGGTTCTTTTTTTATGAGATTAGATATTAAAAAATGTAAAATTTAAAAAATTTTTAGGCAATAAAATTTATTCACCGTATTAATTAGTTTGTGTGTAGAGTTAAAATATTAAAGAAAGGCGAAAAATGACAATTAACGCAATCAATTCAACAAGTTTTACAGGTAAATATCAATTAAACGCAAACCAGATAATGCCCGATCA
>CAMHMW010000151.1 GCA_946186335.1 uncultured Candidatus Melainabacteria bacterium | reverse complement strand
TACAAACTTAATATCAGCAGCAACAGAAACGCAATATTAACAGGTGTTCTGTTACCTTTGCATAATCTGTCCGAAATTACTCCCGCAAGAATTGCCCCCGCAGAACCCACAAGAGCCAGCGAACTCAGTTTTGCACTCGCTATAGGTAACGTATTATTTTTAACTTCTACAAGATATTTTACAAGCCAGTCTTCTGTACCAAATCTTATGATGTAAACGAATATATAAGATATAGCAAGCATCCAGATAACAGGGTTGCATAAAATATTTTCTTTCAAAATCTGGAAATAAGAAACATTGCTTTTTTCGTCTTTTTCTTCTTCAACAACAGGTTCGTTGTTATATTTTTCAATATCAGGCAACCCCATAGTCTGCGGTTTGTCACGTAATCTGTCAAACAACCATAAACCGGTGATTACACAAATAATTGCGGGAACATAAAACGCTGCCTGCCATCCGAGTTTATCAATTACCAAACCCGACAATGCAACTGCCGCAAACACCCCGATTTGATGAGATGTTGACCAGATAGACCATTTTGTCCCTCTTTCGGATTTTGAAAACCAGTAAGACAGACTTTTGGCAACCGGCGGAAATCCGCAGGACTGAAACCATCCGTTAGCCCCCCAGAAAAATGCCATTATCCAGAGTAATACGGTAGCAGAAGGCAGTCCGAAGAAACTGACGTGTCCGGGAGTTACAAATATTGAACTTGCAACAAAGCAAAGGTTACAAATTGCCGACAAAATTAATGCCGTTGGCAAAAATGTTCTTACGTTTGCTTTATCAGCCACAACTCCGTTTATAAATTTACCTATACCGTAAGTTACATAAAGAGTTGAACCCAAAATACCCAGTTCGGTATTTGACATATTTAACGCTTTTCCCATAGCAGGTAAAGCCACTGCTATATTTTTACGGCAAAGGTGAAAAACTACATAAGCAATAAAACTTGAATAAAAAATTCTCCATCGCCAGTGTTTATACATTGATGCAATTTTTTCAGAATCCTGCAACGGTTCAGCGCATGCCGGCTCCTTAAAAAATCCCCATATCCTTTTTAGCATCTTCTTCTCCTACTTACTGTTTTTTATTACCTGAATATTTCTTGTTTCGGTCAGTTCCTGTCTTGCATTTTTTATAATTTCTTTTTTATCGTCATCAAGACTTTTGCCGTTAACCAGTCTGTCCACAAAACCCGTATTTATTTTAACGGCTTTTTCCAATGCTCCGATTTCTTCCAAAACCGGTTTTATTTCGTTAAAATCATACCCGAAAGACTGTTTTGAATTATAAACAAGAACATCCCCTTCCTGAGATGTTAAAGGCGAACCGCCCTGTTCAAAATACAATTTAAAAACCGATTTCAAATCCTGCATTTCGGACTGCAAAGTGGTAACGGTATTTTGAAGTCTTAAATATCTTTCAAAAAGGTAATCCACATTATCCAACTGTTTGCTTTCCCAGTCGTATTTTTGAATATACAGTTTTTTAAGCTGCGGATACGCAAGCGCAAGCCCCATAGTATCGCCCATTGCCCTGTGATGGTCTTTTAATTCAACATTAAATTTTTGGGTCAGAGCATTAAGCCCGTGTGCCTCAAGTTCAGGATAAATCTCCTTAAACATCTGCTGGGTATCAATTCTTTCGTTATAAATTTCTTTATCAAAAACACGTTTTGAAGCCTCATTCAAAAATGAATAATCAAATATCGCATTATGAGCAACTATCGGATATTCACCGATAAATTCCATAATCTTGGGCATAATTTCACTTTCTGTCGGTGCATCTTCCACCATTTCGGGTGTAATACCGTGAATTGCAATACTTGATCTTCTGATATGCTGTTCGGGGTTAATAAGCGTCTGAAATTTATCTTTAATTTTGCCGTTTTCCAAACGTACTGCGGCAAATTCAACCATCTTCTCCCTTGTATAATCAAGTCCGGTTGTTTCAGTATCCAAAACAATTTCTACTATTTTTTTTCTAGCCATTTTAAATATCCTACGTAGTCTATATATAGATAATAGCATAAAAAATTTTTCTATGCTAAAATCTTGAAGAATATATAAGAAATTAGGGGGTTGTTATGCCAAATGTAACAGAAGTAACGGATACCGATTTTGAAACGGAAGTATTAAATTCCGATATACCTGTAGTTGTAGATTTTTGGGCAACATGGTGCGGTCCATGCAGAAAATTAAGCCCCGTTATTGAAGAAATTTCGGACGAATACGCAGGAAAAGTTAAATTTGCAAAAGTGAACATTGAACAGTCGGTTGAGATAGCAAAAAATTATTCTATCAGCGGAATACCATGCCTTTTGGTATTTAAAGACGGGGAATCTGTTGAGCGTCTGACAGGCTTAATGCCAAAATCAACCATCATTTCGCATATCGAAAAACATATGTAGATAATGTGTCGAGTTAAAAGCCGACCTATAAATAGACAAGTCGATAAGACGATAAGTCGGTTAAGTCCGATAAGTTCTTTACGGTTTTGTCATTATTAAGCCGAGCATAGCGAGGCTGTAGTAATCTTATTGAATTCAGACGAAGAATTTGTTGGGTTACACCCAACCTACATACTTACAATTTATATATTCCCTCGCCCCATGTGGGAGAGGGTTAGGGAGAGGGGTTATTTGTCTGGTTAAAACCCGACCTATGAACTGTAAATAGACAAGTCGATAAGACAATAAGTCTTTTACAGTAAAAAAAGGTGGGCACGCTTTCGCTTTGCCCACCCTACGATTCTATTCCGTTTTGAACTTATCCGACCTATCAGACTTATCAAACTTATCCGACCCTTAAAAATTTTCCATTATATTTACCCCCTATCTTGCGAAGAAAAATTTTTCATGTTACTATGACTTGACAAGCAATAAATAAGAAGTAGTCAGGGCGTTTGCCCGATATGTTATGAAAGGGGAACTTATGAAATTTGTATGTACAGTTTGCGGTTGGTCAACAGAATCAGATACTAAACCCGAAAGATGTCCTTTATGCGGAGCCACAACATTCACCGAAGTTGGCGGCGAAGGTAAAGTTTATGCCTGCGAACACAAAGTAGGTGACGGTGTTGTTGAAGATAAAGAAATTATGGAAGGTTTGAGAGCAAACTTTCAGGGAGAATGCACAGAAGTAGGTATGTATCTTGCAATGGCAAGAGTTGCCGAACGTGAAGGTTATCCCGAAGTTGCCGAAGCATACAAAAGATATGCTTTTGAAGAAGCAGAACACGCTTCAAAATTTGCTGAACTTTTGGGCGAAGTTGTTACCGATTCAACAAAGAAAAATCTTGAATTGAGAGCACAGGCAGAACACGGCGCATGCGAAGGTAAACTGGCTATCGCAAGACGCGCAAAAGAATTGGGATATGATGCAATTCACGATACCGTTCATGAAATGGCAAAAGACGAAGCTCGTCACGGAAAAGGTTTTGACGGTCTTTTGAAAAGATATTTCAGTTA
>CAMHMW010000150.1 GCA_946186335.1 uncultured Candidatus Melainabacteria bacterium | reverse complement strand
CTTTGTGCCTTAACTGCGTACTCGTATGATTTTTTTAAATCTTGCATATTAAAGTAAACCATGGCTTTATTGTATGCGACAAGGAATTTTTCTTCCTCCGTATTAGCCAGAGTTTCGGCTTTGTTTAAGTACTGAATTGCGTTTTGGTTGCTACCCATATCTGCATAAGTTGCTCCGAGATTTATGTAACCGTTTGCAATATTCGGGTATTTTGAAATGTATTGTTGTAGTTCCGCAATTTTCTTTTGAGCCTGAATGTCACTGTTACCCAGTATTAACGGTGCATAATAGAAATTTTCGCTTTCAAGGTTTGCCGTGTTTGTTACTGTTGGTTTCATTCTGTATAAAAGGACAAGTGTTTTTACATCTCTGTCTGACAGTCTTTGATTACCGAAGATACTGTATTTACGACCGTTGCCTTCCTGTGCGGAATACATTATATCGGCAGGGTTGTCGCTATGTCCCATAATTCCCAGTGTATGCCCCAGTTCGTGCAGGGCGGTTGTGTATATTTCCTGTCTTGAAAATACTTTTTGGCAGGGGTCTGTTTTATTAAACGTCAACTCCATTTTGTCAAGAAAGTTGTTATTTCTGATTATAGGAGTTGTATTTGCAACAACGTATTTCAGTCCGCTCTGGTTGCATGCGGCATTGTTATCTTTAAAATCAATTAAAATATTTGCATCAGACGGGTTATTTACTCCCTGAAACTTAATAAAATTCGTTCTTGACTGCCACTGCCCCATCGCTGATGTTATGGCTTCCGTGTAGTATGCGGGCATATCAGAACTTGCTTCAATGTAGTATTTAAGCGGGAATTTTCGGTAATCCCACCTGATGACATCCTTACTCTGCACTGCATTGTTTATATAATTGTATTCCAAACCTCTCAACAGTACTCTGCGAATACTACCGAGTTGTGACTGAGCAAATCTTTTTGCCTGGTCGTCAATCTTTGACTCTGCAATTTCATATAACTTTTTCTGAACGGAATATGTCGGTTTTGTATTTGCAAGTGCTTTTGCGTAGAAAAATCTTGTTAGAGTACTGTTCGGATTGGCAAATAGTGATTTTTCAAAATACGGAATTGACTGCTCATATTTGCCCTGATTGCAAAGTGCTTTTGCTTTGTTGTAATTATAATTAGCGGCAAACGGAGATTTATAAATCAACGCAGCCAACAGGACAATAAAAAGAACTGTCAGTAAAAACTTACGTTGCATCTGATTTCTCCGCCAGTCTTTGTTCTAATTGTTGCGCTAATGCCCGAATATCTCCTTTTATTTTGAAATATTCCGCAAACTTTGGAGTAGTTTTTAAGTTTATACTTCTGCCGTTTTTGTCTTTGTGCTTGGATACAAAACCTTTTTCAACCAATTCAGCAATATGTTCATAAGCTGAGGGACGCATTTTTACAAGTTCAGCCTGACGAATGGGTTGTTTGATAACTATAAACAACAGGGTTCTTAAAATTGCCGGCGACAAGTCTATCGGGCAAATCTTTTCAACAATGTCGCTATAATCTTCTTTTACCTGCAAAATATAGCCGTTCTCATCATCAATTTCCAAAGCCCCGTCACGTGAAGCGTAATCCATAATCAATTCAAGTATGGCTTCTTCAATATTTTCTGGTTCTTCATCAAGATATGCGGCAAGTTCATCTAATGTTAGCGCCTTTGCCGTTACGAATAAAACCGCTTCAATTCTTGATTTAAGCTGTTGCATTTAACTCCTGCCCTCTTACTACATAAACATCCGAATAAAATTCTTCCTGTTCAAGTTCATAGTTTGTATCTCTGCTTAAAAACAGTAAAGCAAGATATGCACTGATTTTATCTAAGCCCAAAACAACCAGTTCGCTAAGTTCGATTTTATCCTGATGTTCAAAAATTTGTCCCAAGTTGTCTTTTAATTTTAGAACTGCTTCTTCTATATATTCTTCGTGCGCCATTGTGACAATTTCGTTCGGTGTCAGACGGGAAATGTTGCTGACATGACGTTTTGCACGTTCTGCCGCACTTTTCATTGATGCTTTTTTCTCTAATTTTTCGTAAAATTCAAGTTGTTTGATAAGGTCTTTCAATGTTACGACACGATTTCGGTTCAGTCGTACGCTTGTTCTTCTCTGTAATGCTTCATCAATGCTTACAACATTACTGGTCGGGATAAATTCTTTGTCCTCATCTCCGTATTCCGCAATAAATCCGTCATCATCAAAAATGACATCATCCTGCGGGTCATCCTTAAAATCTTCTATTGAAAGTCCTGCCAGAACATTTGACTGTAAACGGCATAAGATTGAAGCAAATAAAAGTGTTCTGCTTGCTACCCGCAGGTTTAAAGATTTCAACTCAATCATTCTCTGAAGGTATTTTTCGGTAACGTCAATAATATCTATGTTCCACGGGTCAATTTTATTTTGTTTAACCATTTCTACCAGAATACCTATTCCGTCATTGGCGTCATAATTGTCGGGGATACCGTATATTGAAGATTCAATTTCTATCGGATTATTGTTCATTGTCGTCGTCTTTCAGTTTCACACCTGTTAATTTTGTTTTACCTTTTTCTTTTTGGGTTACCCCGATAACTCTGCTTGCTGCTTCAATCATCGGACGTCTGTGGCTTACAACAAGGAATTGAGTGCTTGTTGACTGCTTTTTAACCATTTCCGCAATTCTTTCAACATTCATTGTATCAAGGCTTGCGTCAACCTCATCGAGTGCGTAGAACGGAGCCGGAAGGTACTTCTGAATTGAAAATACCAGAGCCAGAGCGGTGAGTGCTTTTTCCCCGCCCGATAAAGCCCCAAGTTTGTTGTTGGTGGTTTTATCTCTCGGTTTTGCTTCAATTGTCATTCCGGCAGAGAGCGGATCTTTTTCGTTTTCAAGAATAAGTCGTCCTTCTCCTTCGGATAATTGATGATAAATATCTTTGAAATTTTCGTTGATGGCGGTGAATGTCGTCATAAATGCTTCTTTTTTCTGTTGTTCAAAACTTTGCATTTTTTCTAATATTGACTGACGTTCTGTTGAAAGAGTTTGGATTTGGTTATCTAATTCTTCTTTTCTTGCGGCTTTTTCTTCGTATGTTACGATGGCACGCATATTTACATCGCCTAATTCCTGCATTCTTTTGTCAAGCCGTTGAATTTTTGCATTTAATTCATCTATTGAAATCTGTACCGGTTCAAGTTTTTCGGTATCAATTCCCGCTTCTTTCAATGTTTCTGTTGCTTCTTCCAATAAAGGCTCTAATTCTTTTCTGCGGGTTTTGAAGGATTCAATTTGTTCGTTTAATTGTTCAATGTCTTTATCTTTTACCGCAAAGTTTGTCCTTAATTCAACAAGACTTTCGTTAATGCTTTCTTTTTCTTTTACAAGTTCTCCGATTTTTTCATCAATTACAGATATTTTATCAGATAGGGAATTTAATTGTTCCTCTAATTGTACGATTTCTGGAAAATTTGGATTTTGTTCTAAGGTCTTTTTCTCTAGTTC
>CAMHMW010000149.1 GCA_946186335.1 uncultured Candidatus Melainabacteria bacterium | reverse complement strand
AGGATTTTTAACCTTAACCTCCTCGGGACGATATTTTAATTCAATTGCTTCACTTTTCTCCAATACTCCATACCTGTCTAAGAAATCGGCTAAATTTTCCGTGTCGGCATAATTGAAACCATCCGTCGGATTTACCAATACCTGTCCGGCATTGTTCAGCAAGCAATACTGATTTTTAAGCGGCTGGTACTGATAAATTACGTTTGGCGTAAATGTTGTTGATGTTGCATTCCCCTCTGTATCAAATCCGTTATAAGTCAGAATCGTACTATTTAAGGCATTTTGATAGTCTGTTCTGGCTTCCTGTGAGGCATTAGCAAGACGTGTTTTAGCATTGGCAATCTGCTGAGAATGATATTCATTGTCAGTCAGACGTGCCGTTATAGACAATAGTCTTGCTTGTGATGCCGATAATCCCATGGAAATTTCCTTTCACTATGATTTATCGGCTTTTTACCGTATTTCTTTATATTATCTTGAAGAACAAATAGTAATTGTTACAAAAATTTACAAAAAATTTAATAATTACTTTAACTCTGTATCAACAACATATCTGGGGCGTGCTTTTACTTCACGATAAACTTGTCCGACATATTCACCGATAATTCCAAGACAGAATATTTGCACCCCTCCGAAGAAACAAAGAAGTATAATCGTTGTTGCAACACCGTTTGGGGAATTATTAAATAAGAATTTTTCAACAACAGTTTCTATTCCGATGAAGAATGCTACCGTTGCCATAAGGAAACCCAGTCCTGCAATAATTCTCAAAGGAACTATGCTAAATGATGTAATCCCATTCAGAGCAAGAGCAATTAAAGATGCCAAGTTAAATTTTGAACTGCCGGCAAATCGCGGCTTAACATCAAAACTTACTTTCTTTGTTTTTAACCCCAATTCATAGAAAAAGCCTCTTAAAAACAGAGCCTTTTCAGGGTAGAGAGCCATCATATCAAGCGCCTTTTTGCTCACAAGACGGAAATCGGAGTGATTTACGGGAATTTTTGCCCCAAGTACGTTCATAACTTTATAGAACATCAAGGCTGTATATTTTTTTATAAACCCGTCTGTTTTTCTGTCTGTTCTGACACCCAAAACAACCTGATATCCATTCATATATTCATCAATGAATTTTTCAATTGCATTCTCATCCTGCTGCAAATCAGCATCAATAGAAACGCAGCAATCACAACCGAGGTTTCTGACACCTTCCAACCCTGCAACAAGAGCCTTTTGGTTTCCATAATTTCTGATAAACTTTAAACCTTTAATTTTTTCGGGGAATTTTGAGTGTAAATCTTCAATAATGTTCCAAGTTGAATCGGATGAACCGTCATCAACGCAATAAATATATGATTTATCGGAAATTTTTCCTTTTTGCATAAGTTCTTCAAGAACTTCCATCAATCTGTTACACGTAGCTTCCAAACATAATTCTTCGTTATAACAAGGTATTGTAATTGCTAAAACAGGTATTTGCATTATCTCTCCCTTTTTTATATCATTATTATACAATTAAGCATAAGGATTTGTAAATGGCTGAAGATAAAAAATTTATATTAAATGCGGACGATTTTGGACTAAGTGCTGAAAATAATCAGGCAATATTAGAGGGTTACACAAACGGGTTCTTATCAAGTGCAAGTTTATGTGCAAATACAGAAGGTTATGATAATGCGGTTCATGACATTCTGCCGGATTGTCCTAATCTCGGTTTGGGCGTTCATTTGAACATAATGGAGGGTAAATCTCTGACAGATTGCCCGCTGTTAACGGATGAAAACGGCAACTTCAACAGAGGTTACCTGTATTACATCCTTAAACAAAATGACACCGAAGTTTTAGACCAAATTGAAAAGGAATTCAGAGCACAAATCGAGAAAATTAAAGGCGATATTGAGCCGGATCATCTTGATTCGCATGTTCACACACACGCAATACCAAACCTTTTCGAAATTACATGTAAACTTGCAAAAGAATATGATATACCTTTTGTCAGAACTCAATTTGAAGAACTGTATTTTGTTCCGAGATTTGAAAAACATCTTAATTTCAAATATCCGGTAAATCTGATAAAAATTGCCCTGTTACAATTTTTTACGCTTAATAACAGACATACAATTGACAAATATGGATTAAAAACAAATGATTTTATTCTCGGGGTGGGTTATACCGGAATGATGGATTCTGATACCGTTGAATACGGTTTAAAATCACTTAATGAGTCATGCATTGCAGAAGCTTTAATTCATCCGAAAAAATATAACAATTCAACGAAAGATTCTCATACAAGGGAATTCGGTTTATCACTTGACTTAAAATTAAAAGATACAATCGACAGATTAGGCTTCGAAATAACAAATTATAAAAATTTAAAATAATGAAAAATCATTTGTCAGCATTAATAATTGTTCTACTATTTATTATATTTTCACTGTTTATTCTGATAAACAGTCGCTATAACGTCGTTTCAGACGTAATAACTCCCGTTAAAATTCAGATATTAACAAACGACAAACGCTCAATAAAAACAGAAACTCTTTGTATAAATGATACAGAAGCCTTTTCCTTGTATAACGATGACATTTTTATTAAAGAATATACAAAATCATTAAATCTTTCAAAATCAGATATTATAGGGCTGGGATATCTTGCGACAGATTATTCGCAAAAACTTTTACAAAACAAGAAAATTTCTGTGAAATATACAGGAAAGGTGACAAAAGACTGCAAATATGCCGATATTAAACTTGACGGAATGGATTATTCGGCAATTCTTGCTAACAGCGGTTACGCAGTTAATAAAGGAAAAGTTTTGAATGATGAGAAATTCAAAAATAATCTGAATAATGCGAGGAAATTAAATCTAGTTATTCTAAATCACCATTCAAACAAATATCACACGCTTGATTGCCCTTACGGAATAATTGCACACGACAGCATAATAATACCGCTGAAACAGCTTCCGTCAGATGCCATTCCCTGCAAATTTTGCCATGAAAGTAAAAATATTAAAAAGAATAATGTTTCAGAATTTACTATTTTGCAACCCAAAACTGTTTTATCATCAGGAAACATCAAAATGTACTTTACTGATTTCACAAAAGTCTTAAAACCAAACAGCAACTGCACCACCGGTGTTTGTAAAGAAATCGTCAATTTAATAAATTCATCAAATGAAAGTATAGATATTGCAATATACGGTTATGATAATAATCCTGCAATAACTGATGCACTAAGAAAAGCAAGAGAACGAGGGGTTATAATCAGATATGTTTATGACAGTTCTTTTGACGAAAATGAAAATCATTACAAAGATAATGCAATAATTACCGAACTTTCCTCGGCATACAGAAACGACAAAACAAACTCTAAAACTGCTACCAACATTATAATGCATAACAAATTTATTATATTTGACCAAAAGATAGTGCTAACTGGTTCAATGAACATATCAAAAGCCGGACTTTCAGATTTCATAGAACTCGACCGCCGCGATTTTTTCAAAGA
>CAMHMW010000148.1 GCA_946186335.1 uncultured Candidatus Melainabacteria bacterium | reverse complement strand
CATCGCTCCCATATAATATAAAGAGGCGTTTTCAGCAAGGTTCAGAGTGGATTTTGCATTAAGTGCATTCAGTTTTCCGCTCAATCTTGTCTGGAAATTAATATCACCTTTTGATTTTATGGGATAAACAGACTTGGAATTGAAAAATCTGTCAAAAAATGCCTGAGTTAATTTTGAACTTACAAAAATTTTCAGACTTGGATTTCCGCCATACATATCAGAAATTCTGCCGTCTAGAAATACAGGCATTGAACTCACTCTTGAATTAATTTTATCAAGATACAGAATGTTATTTCTGATATTTGCACGACCGTTTAATACCCTTACAACCGCATCATAGGGTTTATAGACAAAAGAAATTCCGTCAATATCGGTATCTGCATTGAGGCTGTTATTTTTTATTGTTCCCGTAATGTTTGTTGAACCTTTTATATCAGTTATGTCATTTAACAAATCGGCAGTTTGTTTTGGCAAAACAAGATCTTTTTTAATGGAATTTACCGATGACAAATCAAAATTTTTGAAACTGAATTTTGCATCGGCAATTTTCATAATTTCTTTATCCAAATCCTTTGAGGTAAATGAAAGAGTATACGGATTATTATAAAACAACCCGTTGAGGTTCGATGTCTTTAAATAGCCGTTATTCATCGTGAAATTGCCGCCATTTATACGAATTTCATCAGAGGTTGACATATTCGGAATAAATTTTCCGTCCACTTTTATTTTGTTATAGTCAATCTTATTATTCTGAACAGCACCTTTATAGGAAGCATCAAATGATGCGTGAATTTTGCCTATTTCCTTTTTATACGGGAGTGACATATCAGGGTGCAAAATATCAAAAACATCTCTGATTTCAAAATTATCCGAACGAGCCTTTAAATCAATAGTTTTATTTGTTCCGGTGCCTTTAACGTGTACTTTTGAATGACGAAGATTTCCCGTTACATCATAATCACAGTCGTATTTGTCAAAATTTGCAACTCCGTTGATATTCGTGAACGGCAGAAAAGTATCCTGAAATTGTGTTGTCGCATTGTGAAAAACCAGTTTTCCTTTTGCAAATATATCCTTGTTAAAGACGATTTCTTCGGCATTTTCGGTTGCCTTGCCGTAAAAATGTAAAAATACATCAACAATACCGTTTGGTCGTGTAAAGGGTTTTGCGACTTGCTGAACTTCTGCCAAAAGCGGAGAAACTTCAATTGAGTGGATAAGTTTTTTAATATCCTGACCTTTTGAACTTATATAGACATTGAGTTTGCCAAGCATCCGGCAGTCACCGTGAACATCAATAAATTTGCCGTCAAGTGTGCCTTTTGTGTTTTTAAAAGTAACAAGTGTGTCGTCAAAATCAACATGACCTTCCGCATTGTAAACGGTTAAATCATGAATATCATTGAAAGCAACAACGCCGTCACGAAAATTTACCCTTCCCCATATATGCGGGTCTATTTTTTTACCTGCGGAACGAACGTCAATATTACCGACACCTGCAATTTTCATCAGCGGTACAGGTCCGAGTTGAAATTCCAAAATCTCATGTAACGGATTTAGGACTTCCTGTGCTGGTGCTAACTGAACATCGTTTGAACTTTTGATTTTAAGTTCCGAATATTTTGAACCGTCTATCAATGCCTTACCCGTTACGGAAACATACTGATTCTGACCCGATGCAGGCACATAAACATCGACAAACATGTCATGCTTTTTAAACTTCAAATCAATTTTAGCATTTGCCGGTGCGCCTCTCAGCGGTTTTATAAGATAGGCATCCCTTAATTTTACAAAACCATCTACATTCGGAGGTATTCCCTTACCTTTGAAACGGAGTTTTGCATTTGCATCAGCATAAAAGGGGTATTTTTTTAGTTTATAAAGGTTGAAATCGGGGACAAAATCTTCCCCCGGCAAAAGTGCAATAACATCTTCCGTTCGCGTATTTTTTACATAAGCGCTTATATCATATACAGGAGCCTGTTTCCGCCCGAGATTGTAAAGACTTCCGCTTGCTCCGGCATTTATATTTTTTGATTTGAGTTTAAATTTGTTGATTAAAATTCCGTTTTCTACCGTTTCAAAATCAAGTGTTGCCGCAAGATTATCCTTAAATATTATTGATTTTGCACTCTCTGGACCTATCATTACCAAATCATCCGTTAAAAGTTTTATAACGGTATTTTTGTGTCCGTAATCGTCCTCTGATGTATTTGCCAAAAGATTTACCTTACCGTTTAAGGATCTTACCCTGCCGTTTGTCAGGGTATTTGCATAATCAGAAATTGATGACAGGTCAAAATCTTTGATTTCTGCATCTATATTAAATTTGTCCTCGGAAATTCTGTCAATAGGCAGATTTATACGAACATCCGCAAAAATATCCGTTGACTTTCCGTCCGCAATAAATGTGCCTTTTGTACCCAATTCCAGTTTCTTATTTTGTACGTATTTCCCATGATTTATGTATTCACCTGCAAGAAAAAGTTTTTTCTTATTCTTTTTGTCATCAAGACTAATATTATATTTTCCCAAATTAAGGTCAATTTTTGAAAGAGTAAAATCACCTTTTTGCTCAGGTAGTTTTATCGGATACTGACCAAGCATAAATTTTGACTCCTGAGAATACACAAGGTTTATATCTTCACTATCGGCACTCAATTTCTGAATTTCAATTTTCTTTCTCAAAAGAGGAAGCAGTTTCAGTTTTAATTTCGGGTTATCAATTGACAGGGCTTTTGTTTTATCATCATTAAAAATTGAGATATTATCGCTGCTTATCCAGACAGACGGGAACATACCCATTGAAAGAGTCGGATTCCCGATATCAATTTTGAAGCCTGAGGTTTCATAAATTTTGTTTTCAATAAAAGACTTGTGAGATTTAATATTAACAACAGCCGGAATCCCCCACGTATAAAGTCCGCAGGCAAATACAAGCGCTCCCGAAATTAATGCTGCTTTCAACCTCTTACTCATAAAAGAATTATACTATAAATATACAAAATTTTCTTATTGTTTCAATATATCACCCGATTGTACTACCTCTTTCTGAAAAATCAAAACTTATCGGTGATTATTACTGGTAAAAAATATATCAAAATGTAATTAATATGATGTTCGGTAAAATTATGGCAGACTTATTGAAATATACAAAAATACTCTCCGAAAAAATTGCCTATTACGATGCAATAGCAGATTTTACGGACGAAAGCCACTGGTTTAATCCGTTTTACAAACAGCCCGAAGTAACGGTTGTCTGGGTAGAAAACCCGAGTAATGAACCATGGGAATAGAACATGGTTTTTTGCCGTGAAAAATGTTTTTTGAGAGAGCAATTGTTAAGCAAATTTTGTGATTTTATATTACCGATACATATATCGTATATACTCTGTATTCCTTTTATAGACAGGTTTAAGAATTATTAACAACATTTAACCTTTTTAAGCAATAACATGGAAAATAAAACGTTTATATATATGTAAGGGGAATGCAAGGAGCATTCGGTAAGAAAGTTA
>CAMHMW010000147.1 GCA_946186335.1 uncultured Candidatus Melainabacteria bacterium | reverse complement strand
AAACAGAGGCATCCATGAAAAATTACAGGGAAGACGGAAGACAATATCATGTAGGGTTAAAAGAAGGTGATGTCGGTAAATATGTGATTTTACCGGGCGATCCTAAACGAAGTGTAAAAATCGCACAGTATTTTGAAAATCCTGTTTTGGTTGCAGATAACAGAGAATTTGTCACATATACGGGCTATCTTGACGGGGAAAAAGTCAGCGTAACATCAACAGGTATAGGCGGACCCTCTGCATCTATTGCGATGGAGGAACTCGTAAAAGTCGGCGCAACTCATTTTATCAGAGTGGGAACCTGCGGAGGTATGCAGACAGACGTTATCGGCGGAGATTTGATTATTGCAACAGGCGCAATTCGTATGGAGGGAACAACAAAAGAGTATGCTCCCATTGAATATCCTGCCGTTCCCGATTTGGAAATAACAAATGCTCTTGTATCCGCATCCGAAAAACTCGGTTACAAATGCCATACGGGGGTTGTTCAGTGCAAAGACGCTTTTTACGGTCAGCACGAACCCGAAACCAAACCTGTCGGGTACGAACTTTTAAACAAGTGGGAAGCGTGGAAACGCATGGGGTGTCTGGCATCTGAAATGGAATCGGCAGCGTTGTTTATTGTGGGAAGTTATCTGAAAGTTAAAGTAGGTTCTGTATTTTTAACTGTCGCTAATCAGGAACGGGAAAAAGCGGGACTGGAAAACCCTGTTGTTCATGACACCGAAAAAGCAATAAAAACAGCAATAGAAGCAATAAAAATACTGAAATCAAAAGGATAGATTATGTTTAGAAAAAACAGGATGGAATATGTTATAAAAACCTGCTCGGCAGAAGACGGACAAGATTTACAGGATTTGTTGAACGAAATGTCAATGAACGGCTGGGAACTATACAGTATGCACGAAATCGGGGACGAAGAAACAGGTTCCCAGATGAACTGTATTTTTATGCGTGAGGCAAAATCAAATGATAATGCAGAAAATGATATAATCAACATTTCCGATTTTAAAAGCCAGATGGAAAAAATGCTTTCTCCACGTCTGACAGAATATGAACAATGCCTCGAAATTCAGCAAAAAATACGCCGCCAAAAAGAAAGAATTAACAAAATTAAAGCAGAAATTGAAACGGAAGACCCGGCATCAGGTTCACGTAAAAAACTGAACGACAAAATTTCTGCGGGCTTAAAAGAACTCGAAGATTTGAAAGCACAATTAAACAAGGCAACTTCGCCTGATTTGATGTATTCCAAACTTCACGAAGAAAAACTGACCATATATTTAAGCGAAGAACTTTTAGGCTTTATTGATTCAGACAGAGGAAAATCTGATGAAGAACTTATTGCGCAAACCGTAAAATCTCGTCTGAAACTGACGGAAGAAAGCGGTTATGTTATTCCGAAAGTCGTATTTAAAGATGACGAAAATCTTAACCCATGTGAGTTCAGCATAAGAATAAGAGGGGTTGAGGTATTCAGAGCGGGAGTTTGTCCGGGGTATCTGATGTTTTATTCCGATGAAGTTCATACGGAAGGCAAAATTAAAAATTCCATAAATTCAATAGACCCTCTGACAGACAGAAAAGCCGTATGGATTGAAAAAGAAAAGGCTAAAAATTTCTGGCAGAAAGGAGTCACCTCTACCGAATATATTGCCAAAGCCCTTGAATACGTTGCAGTTAAGCATGTTGATGATTTGATGGATTATGATGATGTTGACAAGTATCTCGAGGTTGTTGAAAAAGAAAACGAATTTTTGATTGAAAATATCATTCCGGACGTTTTAACTTATGCGGATATAAAATATATTCTGACAAGTTTAATTAAGGAAAAAGTATCCGTCAAAAATATTACCTACATTTTTGAAAAAATTAATGATTACGCAGAAGACAGCGGAAAATCAGATATTCTTAACAAAATTCGTCTGTCATTATCACGTCAGATTTGTAAAAATTACGTAAATGAGGACGGCGAAACCATTAGTGCATTTGAACTTTCCGACAAAACATATTCCGATATCGTAATGGGCTGTGATGAAGGAGATGACAGCATCATAACAATTGACGGGGAATTGGCAGAAAAACTTGCAAACAAACTTTTGAGAAAATCAAAAAAATTAAACATCTATTCTCCGATATTGATTGTTCCTATGGAATACCGTCAGATATTTTTCACCCTGTTGTCACTTTATATGAACGATATAACAGTTCTTGCACAGGAAGAAATCGGTTGTCTGTACAGATTTGAAAGTCTTGGGGAAATATAGTCCGTTATGAAAAAAGTTATATTAAAAACTTTGTATAAAAGACTTCTTTCAAAGATATACAACCCGTTTATTTACACAAACATAAAACCTATGGCACTGGTTATTAAACCGGAAGATAAATGTCTTGTAATTGCCCCTCATCCTGACGATGAAAGTATCGGTTGCGGAGGAATTATAAATCTTTATCCGAAAAATTTTGATGTAATTTGCCTGACCCATGGGGAAGAAAACTCTGAACGTGCAGAAGAATTTAAAGCGGCTATGGAATTTGCAGGGGTTAATAATTACAAACATCTTTGTCTTGATGATAAAAAAATTCTTTCAGGTTACGAAATATTTAAACATATTGATATTTCAGAGTATGATTATATTTTTATACCGTATATTTTTGACCAGCACCGTGACCATAAAGCAGTCAGTATCTTATTAAACAGACTTTTAAACGAAACAAAAAATTATAAAAAAAATATGCAAATCGCATATTATGAAGTATGGTCAACCATAAATATGCCCCAGTGTTATGTTGACATAACCTCTGTTGTTGATAAAAAAATCAATATGATAAATCTTCATAAATGTCAGGTTGAAAAGAAAGATTATGCCGAAAAAATTATCGGACTGAACAGGTACAGAGGACTGTTAAAAGATATTGAAGCGGCAGAAAGTTTTTCAATAATGAACGTAAAAGATTTTAATAAAATTGTCCCACGTATATTTTAAAGAAAGTTCCCATCCGTTTTTACAGATTTTGTTAAAATGTTCTCTGTCGCCGTAATAAATTTTTCCGACATTTAAAAGAGCATTCACAAAATCAGAAAAAGATTTTCTGTTGAATTTGAAGCCGTCATTTTCTCCCAGAATTTCCGAAAATCCGGTTGTATCAGATACAAGACAGGTTTTTCCGTAAGATAAAGATTCCAGAGCAACAAGCCCAAATGCCTCATTTAAAGAAGGCATTACAAGACAATCTATATTTTTGTAAAAATATGACATGTCCTCCTGTCTTGGCAAAACCTCTGTTGTTTTACCCAAACCGAAAACAAAAAACAAAAATTTCATAATTATATCTTTTTTAAATTTCGGTGCGATAATTTTCATATTGCATTTCAGACCGAGTAATTTT
Source organism: uncultured Candidatus Melainabacteria bacterium (assembly GCA_946186335.1). GTDB lineage: Bacteria > Cyanobacteriota > Vampirovibrionia > Gastranaerophilales > Gastranaerophilaceae > Zag111. Next base: position 201 of record CAMHMW010000147.1, on the reverse strand, counting down.
GCTATCCCCAAAGCCAGAACAAAATAATGTCCGCCTTTATTTACCGAACTGTTTGCAACTATTCCGAAAGTTAAAATTTTACTCTCATTTTTTGGAAATTCATCATAAATTTTGTCACATCCGGGATACAAAACCTTTATATTTTTTATCCCAAAATTCTTTTCATAATCTTTTTTCAGAATATTTGAAACCGCATAAACA
>CAMHMW010000146.1 GCA_946186335.1 uncultured Candidatus Melainabacteria bacterium | reverse complement strand
AGGAACGGGCTTTTCCGCAATGCTTATGACAGACCAGACAGCGGATGATGATGTTATTCTTCCGTCAGGATCAATCATAAGAGGGGATATTAAAGGTATTATGATGCCTAAAAGACTCTCAAAGGGTGCTGTCTTATACCTGAATTTTGACCATGTTGTAACCCCGAACGGACGTCAGTTACCGTTATCACTCAATATAACGGGGAGGACTGACATGACTTATGACGGCGGGATTACTACAACAAAAGGCTACGGCGAGGCATGGAAGCAGACAGTTTCAAAATCCGGTCAAATAACAAAAAACTGCATTGAATGGGGCGAAGATATTTCAAACGATACCGGCTGGAAATATGTAACCGTTCCGCTAGCAGCCTTCGGAGGAGCATTTGGTACGGCAGGATATTTTGTTTACGGCAGTGTTGCCGATCTTATCAAAAAAGGTCAGCATGTTAACATCAATAAAGATGACGTTATAAGAGTCATTCTTGTTGACCCGATAGACGTACCTGTAATTTAGGATAATCATAGTGTCAAAACTTGATAAAATAGAAGAATTACAAAATTTATTAAAAGATGACCCGCAAGATTCACAACTGAGAAGAGAACTTGCGGTGCTTCTTATTGATACGGGATTTAACGAAGAAGCACGTCAGCATTTGGCATATCTTTCAAAAAATTTTCCGGAAGATGAGGGAATTTTTTATAACCTCGGAATTGTTTATGAAAAAATGAAAGATTACGAAAAAGCAAAAGATGCCTACATCAAAGCACTTGAAATTCAGCCGGAATATGCGGATGCAATATATAATCTCGGTCTTGTATATACCGAACTTAAAGAATACGATTTTGCAATTGAGTGTTTTAACAAAATTCTGGAAGAAGACCCTGACGATTCAAACACATACTTTAACCTCGGTCTTGTATATTTTAAACAGGAGAACTATATTGCCGCTATCGAGAATTTTCAAAGAACAATTGACTTAAATGATGAAGATTTATATGCCCATTTTTATATCGGAAACATTTATAAAGAACTTGGAGATTTGGAATCTGCAAAATACGAATTTGAAAAAGTTATACAAATCAGCCCCGATTACAGTTGGGCATTTTATAATCTTGCCGTGATTTATTATGAGGAAGGTCATACTGACCTTGCCATTGAATACCTCTATAAAACAACTGAAATGAATCCAAACGATTATGAGGCATTTATAATATTAACCAAAATATTTTTAAAAATAGGTAACTGGCAACAGGCGGGAGAAACTATTGAGAAAGTTCTCTCACTGAAAGAACCGCTTACGGGAGATGACTATTACCTGACGGCTATGGTTAATAAACATCTTGATATTAACACATATATCACGTACTTAAACAAAGCGATAAAGAACTATCACACAATGTCTATTCCTGTCAAAAGTGTAAAAGAAGAACTGAGCCGTGCAAAAGTTTTAAAAATGGAAATGGAAGAAAATCAGGAAGAAGAATAAAATTCCCCCTGCGTTTTGTATTTTTTAAGTTTTGTTCATGATAAAATACGAATACCGAAATATTAAATAATGAGGATTATGCAGTATGAAAATGTCAAAATTATTCGTACAGACACTGAGAGAAGTTCCGTCAGATGCGGAGGTTATTTCACATCAGTTGCTTGTACGTGCGGGATATATCAGAAAATTAACATCAGGGGTTTATAATTTTTTGCCTTTAATGTGGAAAGTTTTAAAAAAAGTTGAAAACATCATACGTGACGAAATGGATAAGGCAGGCGCACAGGAGTTATTAATGCCGTTTGTGCAGCCAAAAGAATTATGGGAAGAATCCGGCAGATGGGGTGCATACGGCGGAGAACTTATGCGCTTAAAAGACAGACACGGCAGAGAAATGTGCTTAGGACCGACTCACGAAGAAATTATTACCTCAATTGCCCGTGACGGTTTAAAATCCTATAAGCAGTTACCTGTAAACTTATACCAGATTCAGTCAAAATTCAGAGATGAAAGACGCCCGAGATTCGGACTTTTGAGAGGCCGCGAGTTTATAATGAAAGATGCATATTCTTTTGCATCATCTCAGGAAGACTTAGAAAAAGAATATCAAAATATGTGGCAGGCTTACACAAACATTTTCAATCGCTGCGGACTTGCGACAAAGGCTGTCCAGTCAGATTCCGGTGCAATCGGCGGGAATGTATCTCACGAATTTATGGTAATTACAGACACCGATGCGGGAGAAAACGATGTATTCTATTGTGATGATTGCGATTATGCGGCAAATTCAAACCATGCCATATCAAAACTGCCGCAGGCCGTAATTGACGGGGCGGGATACTTTAATAAAACCGAAATTGTTTCAACTCCAAATTGTCATTCAATAGAACAACTTGCAGAATTTCTTAAAATTCAGCCAACACTCATTTTAAAATCACTTGTTTACATTATAGATAAGAAGCCTGTGATAGCATTAATCAGAGCGGATAAAGCAGCAGAAGAAACAAAACTGTTAAATGCTGTCGGAGGTTTGGAAATAAGAATTGCAACCTCAGAAGAAATTGCGGAAGTTATGGCAAACCACGGGTTTAAGGCTGTTCCGGGCTTTATAGGTCCGAAAGGAATGAGCGATTTGACAATTATAGCCGATGAAACAGTTAAAGATATGAAAAACTTTGTTGTCGGCGTAAACGAAACAGATGTTCACATGGTTGGGGCAAACCTTTCTGATTTAGGCATAACAGACCTTAAATATGCAGACATCAGACTTGTTGAAGCGGGTGAATTTTGTCCGCAATGCGGAAAACCGCTAAAAGTAACAAGAGGAATTGAAGTCGGAAACATCTTCCAGCTCGGGACAAAATATTCAAAGCCTATGAACGGGGTTTATCTTGATACAGACGGTATAGCAAAACCATATATTATGGGCTGTTACGGCATTGGAGTCACAAGAACAGCAGCGGCTGCGGTTGAAGCACATCACGATGAATACGGTATAAAATGGCCGCTTGCGATTGCACCATACCACGTAATTGTTGTTCCTGTAAGCGAAAAAGAAGAACAACAGGTTGCCGTTGCAAATAAAATTTATGAAGAATTACGTTCAAGCGGTATTGAGGCGGTTCTTGATGACAGAGATGAAAGACCGGGTGTTAAATTCAAAGATGCTGATTTAATCGGATTTCCGTTCAGAATTACAGTCGGTAAAACTATTGCTGAAGGAAATGTTGAATTTGTAACGCGTTCAACAAACGAAAAACTGGTCATAAAACCAGAGGAAGCTATTTCCAGAGTTATTGAAGCAGTAAAAAATATTAAATAAAAAAAGAGGCTGATAAATCAGCCTCTTTTTTCGCTAAGCAAATCTCACACCTTTACCGCCATTGGCATAAAACTCTTTGACATCTTCTGCCGTGCATTGTTTTTGCTCATTTTTATCAATATATTTTTGATCAATTTTTCCTGCATCATAGGCATTTTGCTTTAATATACCATCTAAGACAACAAGCCCTGCCGCGGCAGCCATTCCGAAAATTTTATATTTAGTCGGCAAATTTTTCAACTTACTGACAACATTTGAAATAACTCCTGATTTTGGTTTTTCAAATTTTGATTGCTCAATTTCAATTTTTTT
>CAMHMW010000145.1 GCA_946186335.1 uncultured Candidatus Melainabacteria bacterium | reverse complement strand
TAATAGCACAGGTAACTGATGATAAAGAAATAAGAGAATTAATCAATAACGGCGGAGCAAGATTTTACATAGGATTTGACCCGACGGCGGATTCGCTTCATGTTGGGCATTTTATGGCGCTTTGCCTGATGAAAAGACTGCAGATGGCGGGGAATAAACCTGTTGTGTTGATAGGCGGTGGAACGGGATATATTGGTGACCCGTCAGGCAGAAGTGATATGCGTTCAATGATGACACCTGAGATTATTCAGCACAATTGCGACTGCTTCAAAAAACAAATGGAAAGATTTATCACTTTCGGGGATGATGCGGCTATTATGGTAAATAATGCCGACTGGCTTTTAAAACTCAATTATATTGAGCTGTTAAGAGAAGTTGGTGCATGCTTTACCGTAAATAATATGTTAAGAGCCGAATGTTATAAGCAAAGAATGGAAAAGGGTTTAAGTTTTCTGGAATTTAATTATATGATAATGCAGGCTTATGACTTTTATTATCTGCATCAGCACTATGGCTGCAATATGCAGTTTGGCGGGGATGACCAGTGGAGTAATATGCTTGCGGGAACAGAACTAATCAGGAAAAAAACGGGCGATGATGCTTATTCAATGACGATAACACTTTTATTAAACAGTGAAGGCAAGAAAATGGGTAAGACGGCAAAAGGTGCCGTATGGTTAGACCCGAATAAGACATCTCCGTTTGAATTTTACCAGTATTGGCGAAATGTTGATGATGCGGATGTTATGAAATGTATAAAAATGCTGACATTCCTGCCTATGGAACAAATTGAGGAAATGGAACACTGGGATGATAGCAGAATTAACGAAAAGAAAGAGATTTTGGCTTATGAATTAACCCAGCTTGTTCATGGAACAGAAGAAGCTGATAAGGCAAAAGCATCTGCTTATGCACTTTTTAGCGGCTCGGGTGACAGCGATAATATGCCGACAACAGAATTTTCGCAGGAGGATTTTACTGACGGAGTTATAAATATAACAAATCTGGTTGTAAAATGCGGGTTCTGTGCAAGCAAGGGTGAAGCAAAACGGTTAATTCAGCAGGGCGGAATAAGTGTTAATGATGAAGTTGTAAGTGGTTTGGACAAGACTTATACCCCGTCAGACTTAAAAGACGGGTTAAAAATCCGCAAGGGCAAAAAACATTTTCATAAAGCCGTTTTGGGATAAGAGTTTTCAGAAACAATTTGCTATACTCAAAAATATTGTTATAATAGGAGTATGGTTGATATAGACAAAAGCAGTACTCAAGATTTAAAACAACGGGTCAGAGATAAACTTGATGAAACCGAACTTTATAATTATAAAGGAATGGTATCAAAACTTTTGGGTTTGACGGTTGAGGTAAAACTCCCCGGGTTAAAAATCGGTGATTTGTGTTATATAGAAAATTTTGCCGGAGAGCAAAAACCTGCGGAGGTTCAGGCGTTTAAGGGGGAAGTTGCTCAGTTATCATTGCTTTTGGACGGAAACGGAATCGGGCAGGGAAGTCTGGTAACAAGTACAAGACGTCCGATTACTATTCCTGTCGGTGATTTTTTGCTTGGCAGACTGATAGATCCTTTGGGTAACCCGATTGACGGGAAACCGCTTGATACAACGGGTGCAATGTGGCGTCCGATTGAAGGACCTCCCCCGGGACCATTTGAAAGACCTATTATCACGGAGATATTTTCAACAGGAGTCAGAGCGATAGACGGTTGTATGACTATGGGCTGCGGACAGCGTTTGGGGTTGTTTGCGGGTTCAGGTGTCGGTAAAAGTACCCTGCTTGGTATGATAGCAAGAAATTCTGATGCGGATGTAAACGTAGTTGCACTAATCGGGGAACGTGGTCGTGAAGTTAAAGAGTTTGTGGAAGACTCACTGGGCGAACTCGGTATGGCAAAATCTGTTCTTGTATGTTCAACGGGTGACCAGCCGCCTCTAATCAGACAAAAAGCATTACTTACGGCAACTGCGGTGTGTGAATATTTCAGAGATCAGGGTAAAAAAGTTTTTCTTATGACAGATACCGTAACCCGATGTGCTATGGCAGGGCGTGAAGTTGGTTTGTCATTAGGTGAACCGCCGACAATGAAAGGCTATCCGCCTTCTATTTTTTCGTGGCTTCAAAAAGTTTTGGAACGAGCAGGAAACAGCCCGAGAGGTTCAATAACGGCACTATATACCGTTTTGATGGAGGGGGATGATATTTCAGACCCTATTGTTGATATTGTGCGTGGTATTGTTGACGGGCATATTTTCTTATCAAGAAAAGTTGCAGAAGCAAACCATTATCCCGCTATTGATGTTTTGGGGAGTATTTCCCGTTTGATGAGTGCTATTGCAACTCCTGAGCATAAAGAAGCGGCTGCAAAACTCAGAACAATTATGTCGTTGTATAGAGAAAATAAGGATTTGATAGACGTCGGTATGTATCAGCCGGGGTCAAACCCCAGACTTGATACGGCAATTGAGATGATGCCGAAAATTAATGCGTTTTTGCAACAGAGAACATCAGACAGCGTAACTATGGACGGGACAATTTCTCAACTTGTGGAAATGATGGAAGGCGTAGAGATATAATAATGAAGTTTGTCGGGGTAAAAAGTCCAACAAAATTCTATATTTATTTCAGCCATTTTATAAAATTTTTTATTCCTGTTTCAAAATCTGTTTGTGGGCTGTAGTTCAGTAATTTTTCTGCTTTTGAATTGTCACAGACTGTTCTTTCAACATCCCCTATCTGTTTGGGTAGTTTTTTTATTTTCGGCTCTTTATTCAAAACTTTTGATATTGTTTTAACCACATCATTGAGTGTAACTGAACGGTCGCCCCCTATATTTATAATTTCAAAAGGAGTTTTGTCATAAGAAATTGCGGAGCAAATTACTGATATAACATCATCAATATAAGTGTAGTTTCTGCAAGATGTTCCGTCACCGTATATTTCAACGGGTTTGTTATTGAGGATATTTTGAGTAAATTTTCTTATTGCAAGGTCGGGTCTTTGTCTTGGTCCGAATACCGTAAATAGCCTCAGACAAACAGTATTTATATTATAGTTTGTACAATAGGTGTACAATAATTGTTCGCATGAAAGTTTTGTCATGGCGTATATTGAAATCGGTTTATAAAGTTTCAAATTTTCCCTGAAATTTTCCGCCCTGCAATTCCCGTAAACAGAAGAAGATGATGCGAATACTATTTTTTGCATGTTGTTATTCTTCATTCCTTCTAAAATATTTAAAGTTCCCAAAATGTTTGTTTTGAGGTATTTTTCGGGGCATTTGAAAGAATTTCTCACGCTGACACAAGATGCAAGGTGAACAACAACATCCGGTGTTTCTTTTTTGAAAACTTCATTTATGAATTTTTTATCGCAAATATCTCCCCGGTAAAGTTTGTAATTCGGGTTTGCCAGATTATGTGATATGTTTTTTTCTTTTAATTTAATGTCGTAATTATCATCAAAATTATCAATGACAATAATTCTGTTATTATTTATAAGTAATTTGTCCGCAAGAGTTGAACCTATAAACCCCGCTCCGCCGGTTATTAAAATAATCATATATTTTCAGCTCTCCATATTTTTTTCTGTCTTAAAAATTTTTCAATATTATCGTAATCATTTTCTCTGATAAATTTTATAATTTTCATATTTTCTTTTTCA
>CAMHMW010000144.1 GCA_946186335.1 uncultured Candidatus Melainabacteria bacterium | reverse complement strand
TCTGCCTGTTGCATACATGTAATGTTAGAAGTATTCTTTTATAAAATCATTACACTTGTGTAATAGAAAGAGGTATATTATGATTTCAATAATTGATATAGCATCCGAGCAGTTCGAAATACTTAAAGATGAAGTATCATACTTGCGAGGCAAAGCAGACGGAATTTACGAATTTTGCAGAGTTCCCATACTAAATAATATGAAAGTAGACGATTTGGAAAAAATAAAACTTGAAAAAATCATTTCAAAAACCAAAAAAATTTCTGATTTATTATTTGAATTTCATAAAATATTGGAATAAACACTAATATCACAGATAATTTAACCAAAAAAGAAAGGGGTTCGTCACCCCTTTCCATTCTAAAAATGAACTAAATGCAGTATTTTTAACTGCTATTAATATTATAACGTTATTTCATGACCCTCTCAAGTCTGAAATCGCCGAATATTACAAAAAATTTACACATATATATTTTTTGCAAGCAGCACTACAAGTTCTTTAAACTTTTCTTTCACTTTGCCGGTTGTTTCAATAACTTCCTGATGTGATAATCTCTTGTCTGAAACTCCGCTTGCATAATTTGAAATACAACTTATTCCAAGAACTTTCATTCCGCACCAGCTTGCAACAACAGCCTCCGGAACGGTTGACATACCCGCAGCATCCGCTCCGATTGTTCTTGCAAATTTTATCTCAGCGGGCGTTTCATAACTCGGTCCCGATGATGCTATATAAACACCGTGTTTGATGTTAATATCCAACTTCTTTGCTGCCATATCCGCAAGTTTTATCAAATCTTTGCTGTATATTTCAGACATATCGGGAAATCTTGTTCCAAATTCTTCATCATTCTTGCCCCTTAACGGATTTTCACCCATATTATTGATATGGTCGGTTATTACCATTAAATCTCCGGGACGGAAACTTTTATTGATTGACCCTGCCGCATTTGTCAAAATCAAAACCTTTACCCCGAGTTTTTTCATAACTTTTATCGGATAGGTCACTTCTTCCATTGAATGACCTTCGTAATAATGATTTCTTCCCTGCATCATTACAACCTTTTTGTCCCCTATATGAGAGAAAACAAGGCGCCCCTTATGTCCCTCAACAGTTGATTTTACAAACCCCGGAATTTTATCATAAGGAATTGCGTATTCGCAATATTTATCCGCTAATTCTCCCAAACCCGAACCCAGCACAATGCCGATTTCCGGCTGAAAATTATCGGTAAAAGTTTCTATGTAATCTAATGTATCTTTAATCATAACCCCTCTTCTCACAAAAATACACAAAAGCCCTGAAACCTTTGTGCATTTTTAAATAAATTAACCTACCAGTCTGTTGTCATCTGCTTCTGATGCTTTTACCATCAAAGCGTGTTCAACAGGATTTTCTTTTGTATATGATGTTTCGTGTGTATCGTCAAAACCGAAATCTTCACGTGCTTTTCTTGCCTGATTTTCATCAACTATCTTTTTGGCAAGTTCTGCTATTTCATATACCAATTTATATCTGTTATCAGTGTTTTCGTTTAAATCCCACGCTACTTTAATAATCTGATCCATTTATTTAAAACCTCACTTTTCCTTTATATTCTATATGATATAACACAAATAATTTTTCCGCAAGGGGTGGGGTAAATGTACTTTACTAACCATGGTGAACTTTGTTAGTCATCGGTTTGGATGGGTGGGGTAAATGTATGTTACCAACCGTGGGTTAGTTTGGGTGTCTTTGGTGATTAGAATTACAAGTCGGGTAAAACGTAAGTTGGGCTTTCAGCCCAACAAAATATCTTATCCTGAGTGATAGCGAAAGATTGCAAGGTATAACTTATTATATCACAAGATTCTTCGGCTTTGCCTCAGAATGACAAGATTACAACAGATTTGCTAAAAGCAAATCTTTGTTATGCCAAACCCCTTTAAAGAACTTATCGGACTTATCGACTTGTCAGACACAATTAATTATCCCGATATTTCTTTGTACATTTTAAGGTATTCGGCAGCGCTGCGTTTCCACGAAAAATCCTGCTCCATTGCAGATTTTCTCATCGCATTAAATACATATTTATCGGTATAAACATATAGCGCACATTTTATAGCATTAAGCATATCCCAGCCGTTATATGACCAGAATTTGAAACCTGTTGAATTATCCAGAGGATAACCCGTTACGGTATCTTCAAGCCCGCCTGTTGCCCTTACTATCGGTAATGTGCCATAGTGCATCGCAATCAATTGACTCAGTCCGCAAGGTTCAAATTTTGACGGCATAAGGAAGAAATCACTTCCCGCATAAGTCAGATTTGCAAGTTTTGCATCATACCCGACATAAGTTCTTATATTTTTTGTATTGTTAGAAAGCCAGATAAACAGGTTTTCATAATCCTTATCCCCGCTTCCCATAAGAACAAAATCAGCATCAAGTTTTTGCAGTTCATCCTGCATATCACGAATCAAATCTATACCCTTTTGGTCAACCAAACGTGAAATCAATGAAATTAAAGGTCTGTCGGGATTATATTCCAGCCCGAAATATTTGCAGACGGCCTTTTTATTTTCTTCTTTTGCTTTTTCAAAATTTTTCACATCATAATTTTTAACAAGCGCTTTATCCGTTTTCGGGTTAAAAACGGTGTAATCTATTCCGTTCAGTATTCCGCGAAGTTTATAGGTTATACCTCTTAATGTATAGTCCATATTTTCGCCGTATTCGGAACCCAAAATTTCTCTTGAATAAGTCGGCGAAACCGCAACAACTCTGTCTGAATACAAAATCGCACCCTTCATCCAGTTAACCCTGTTGTAGTGTTCGCAACCCCACTGGTTATAAACAATATCTTTGCGCATATTTGCAAAATCAATAACATCGGGGAACCATATTCCCTGATAGGCAAGGTTGTGGATTTCAAATACACATTTTGTATGCGAATAAAATTCATCAAATTTATAATTTGAATGCAGATACAGAGGTATCATAGCCGTATGCCAGTCGTTTGCGTGAATTACATCGGGTCTGAAATTCATTGCCTTTGCGTATTCCATAACCGCAAGCGAAAAAGAAATATATCTTTCGTGTTCATAACGGGGGTCCAAATATTTCGGATAAACTTCTTTAAAACAGGTAAAATACCAGTCATTTTTCACAAAATAAACATCAATATTTGTTCCGGGGAGTTTTGTTGTAAAAAGGTTAAATTTTTGGGGCTGATTTCCGAAAGTGAGCCACATTTCATAATCCGGAACAGGTTTTATATTATATTTTTCCGTATCAATACATCCGTGCAGGGGAGTAAAAATAACAATTTCCGCATCTTTTTCAAGTTCTTTGGGCAAACTTCCCACTACATCCGCTAACCCTCCGGCTTTCGAAAACGGTGCAACTTCGGCTGATGCAAATAAAATCTTCATTGATCCTCTCTTTCTGCTTACGTGCAATTTATATGATAATGAAATTATACGGCTAATCTGTATTTAAAATTTTATTTACCCCTGGAAAAACTCGTCCGGATTAACGACATCTCCGTCGGGGGAGGTTTGACCTTCTTCTGTATTCATATCTTCATCGGGATTTTCAAATGTTATTACTTCATTGACAACCCCTCTTGCTGCATTTATATCCCCCGATTCATCAGTAAAAGGACTTGCTGTAATTGACAATAACGAATGTCATATAATAAAGCTTGACGCAGAGATCGGAA
>CAMHMW010000143.1 GCA_946186335.1 uncultured Candidatus Melainabacteria bacterium | reverse complement strand
CAAAATCATAATCTGCTTGAAGTTTGTTTTGAGATTGCTTTCTAAACTCAAGCCATTGATGAACAATGTCTAATCTTGCGAGTGCTATTTGTTTACATTTTTCGGGTGTGTAGTTTGCCATAAAAAATTACCTCACACACATTAATGTCTCTGTTTCGCAGAAACATCAAGCCCTGAATCTCAATCTCAGAGACATTTTGACACATACCAAACTGTGAGATAAATTATTTTTGCACTTTATTGCACAAAATTGCACGGGGTAAATATTCAAATATATTGGCATTTTCAGGTATAAATGTTTCTAAAAACTCAAAATCTTGGTGCAAAATAGTGCAAAAATCAGGACAAAAGTGCAAGAAGCGGATTGCGAGCCAAGTGCGGAGCTTTTTCGCCTGTGGCTATAGCCACTGATGGCGGAAAGCGCAGACACGTCGAAGGCGAGCAACCAAGAGATAGTCCCGCAAATCTCTACACTATAAATCTGCCTTAAACTCCAAACAACTCGGCATCATAGCCAACAAAAACGCATCCAAACTGTCCTGAAAACCTATACCTGAAAGGTTATAATTATAATAAAATACCGGCCGTAAACGGTCGGTATTTTATTCGGAGAAGCGGGGATTCGAACCCCGGGTGGAGTCACCCCCACAACGACTTTCGAGATCGTCACCTTAAACCACTCGGACACTTCTCCATTCGCTTGGTTTATATTCTAATTATCTTATAAAAACCAAAACTTTCAACTAATTATTTGTAATTATTATACTATTTAGCATCAAATTTACTATAAACCTCGTCATTCAGAGGACATTAGCCCGAAGAATCTGTTTTATATAATAGATTGCTCAGAATGACGGTACTTTTAACCCGTAACATTGTATATAGTTACTAATTATTTTTATTCTGCGTTTAGGTTATTAAGAAACTCTGTCAAAAGTTCAATCTTTTCACTTCCTATTGCCTTAAAACCGACCTCACCGGCTGATGTCAAAAGGTGAAATTCTGCTTCCTGATACACTATCAGACTATTATTAAAAACAAAAACAACAGACGGCTTTTTTTTAATTACCCTGAAATCTTTTATATCTTCAAAATTTATTTCCGCCTGATTTATAAGCATAGACGTTTCCAGAACCTTTATCCTGTCTTTATTCCGCAGTTTGTTTATTATCAAAAGTCTTGGAAGGTATAAAAGTGTAAACAAAAGCACCGTAACGACTGTCGGGATAAGAGATATTCTGTGAAGCAGATACAAAAAGACCACAAATCCCGCAACAAGAAAGTACATGGTTAAGATTCCCAAAACAATCATGCCCTCTCTTTCATCCGTATTTGGTCTAAAAATTTCTTTCATGCCCTTTTCCGTTGCGCTTATTTGCTCTGCAAACCAAAAATTTCTTCAAACTGTCTGAATACTTCTTCTTTATTGGTAAACTGACAAACATTCTGAGTCATTAACATCGCCATAAATTTTTCTTCCTCAGGTGTTGTTTCTCTTTTTTTGCTGATTTTTTTATCACCCTTCATGGCATCTTTCGGTTCTGATAAAAGAGCATCCACTGCGATATTCAACTGGTCTTTATCAAAATGGCATTCACCGACAGGTTTCAATCTTGCAAACTGCTCATCCGTAACGGTCAACCCGAAAGTTTCTCTGATATCATCCCCGATTGCAGGAACATTCGCTGTTGCACTATATTCGCATTTACCCTCTTTCCAGCCGTTAATATCAATACTGAGATTAATTTTTAAACCGAAAAGGTCAAGGTACTGGTTAAAATGCGCCGGCACACATTCTCTCAAATTCTTTTCATAACGTTTTGCCAGAGCATCAAACTTATCGGCAAACAAAGCTCCGCCGGGACCTCCCGTCAGTTTAACCTGTTCTGTCGTGTTTTCATTAACCGCTTTTGGTTCATTTATGGCAACAGGAGAAATCGCAGAGGATATTGCCTGTAAACTCAACAAAACCACTAATCCTGCCGCAAATATTTTTATTTTCTTCATTATTCTCAATTCCCTTCTTATTTATTAAAATTTAGTATCCGAAAAATGCGTCAAACATTCCGTTTGAATCTGCCGTATTCAGCACAGTACAAGCCCTGTCTTTCAAAACTAAATCAAGCAGTTTTGCATCGCTTTCTGACGGGTTTGACAAGGCTGACAAATCAATATCCGAGGGATTTTTTAACATATTATTTCTTGCCCCTCTGTTTCTTTCATCCTCCTGCAAAATAGAATCACCGACACTTTGAAGCTGAGCTTTTGTAAAATCACATCTGACCTTGGGTTCAAATGTCATAATGGTTGCATCTGACGGGTCAACACCGTACATTGAACTAAACATCTGATTTATACCGGTTGACTGCGCAACAAAATCAAGTCTGCACTTGTTATTAACCCAGCCGACAATTTTAACTTTAAAATTAAAATTAACCCCGCCGACATTTGAATCAAGTGTTTCGCTGTACGGTTTGCACATTTTTATACTGTCAGCGAGTCTGTTCCCGCTCGGTTTTACAACCGGTGAATTTGTGTTTTTCTTAATCTGTGTTTGGGTTACCGGCTGCTGCTGTGCCGTTGGTTTGTTAATTTTTCTGGTTGTTACAACTTCACCAAAAACCTTAATCCCCGTAATAAATACTGCCGACAAAATTATTGTTGTAATAATTCGTTTATTCATTTTCATAATTCCTTTTATTATATTATAATACATTTTTAAGAATTTTTCACATAGTATAATCAAATGGTATTTTGTTGAAATTTATTATATAATAATTATAATATTTGTGGTTCTTCTTTTTGAAAGGCTGGTTATGATAAATAGAAACAGTAATGCATCAATAAACGAAACTCTTATGCTCGGTATCGGAATTTTAATAATAGGTCTGATTTTGGGTATATATTCGGTCACAACTTTTGTTGAAGTTAAAAATCTGAGTGAAAAAGTTGATTTGGAACTCATTGATAGTGATACAAAACTTACCAGCACCGACAAATTTTATGAGTATCAGTCAATTGCAGAATTTCTGAATAAAAAACTTAACCAGAATAAAGGTATTCCGATTAAAAACACTTCCTGCGTCTATCTTGATTATGCGCACCAAAACGCAATTCTTATGTATAATCTTGCAGACAGACGACTAGATGCAGACCCGACTAAGAAAAATCAGGCTGCCACCAATATTCGTTCACTGTACAAAATGTACGATAACTACAAAGGGTGCCGTCAAAGTGCAGGACTCAAGGAAGAACTGTCAAAATATATCGCAGATATTGATAAATCATTAAACGGCTCCGACAGAGAAGAACGCATGAATAATTTCCTGAACGGTTACAACGAGAAAAAGCAACAGGAAACACAGTCCTATGATTATCAAAACACCCAATATGACGATGGCATGACAGAAGAACAACGCCGTCAGTTTGAACAGGACATGAATAATGTTCAGCAATGGCAAGACGAACCCCAAACACAGGAAAGACAACATGTTCTTGTCCCTATGGAAGATTAAAACATCGTATTATTTTAATTGAAAATTGAAAGTGGATAATGGAAAGTTTATACAAATCAGTGTCACCCTGAACTTGTTTTAATTGTGATTTTGTTTGGCTGAAATTCCACTTACGGTTTTAAATGCTGCCGCTCTCACTTCGTTCGTGGCTCTGCTCGGCACTACGCTCCTCGCATTAAACGCCACCGCCTCCAGTTAGCAAAAATATTCAGT
>CAMHMW010000142.1 GCA_946186335.1 uncultured Candidatus Melainabacteria bacterium | reverse complement strand
AATGTTATGCTTTTTTATCCTATGAAATATGAAGTTGATTTAACCGGACTTTTGGACGATAACAAAAATTTTTACCTCCCGAGAGTAAACGGCGAAAATCTTGAAGTTTGTTCTTTTAAAAAAGGGGATGAACTTAAAAAATCCGGATTAAAAATATATGAACCGCTCGGAAAAGCCAGTCCGTCCGAAATTATAGATTTGGTGATTGTTCCGGCTCTGACGGTTGATAAAAGCGGTTATCGTTTGGGGTATGGCGGAGGATATTATGACAGATTTTTGGGACAAAATACAAAAACAAAAACTCTCTGCGCAATACCAAAAGAGCTGGTTGTTGAAAGTTTGCCCCACAATGATTTTGATATAAAAATTGATTATATAATCACAGCGTAAAAAAGGGCTCATCGTCTGATGAGCCCTTTTGACGGGGTTAGTTAGTTATATTTAGGGGGTTAAAGTTAAATCGTTTTATGCGTTAAAAGTATATTTTGGAGCCATATCTTTTATACCTGCATCACGAGCCTGTCTTGCTGCTTGAAGTTCTGCTTCTACTGATTTTCCTAACGCTTCAAGCTTTTCTTTTTCCTGAGCAATTCGTTGTTCTTCAACTTTTAAGTTTCTTGTTTCAACCTGCATTGCTCTGTCGCGGCCTTGTTGATATAGCGAGCGCATTATATATTCCTGCATTTGTTGCTGTTGTTGCGCTGTTTGTCCCTGACCCATTTGCTGCATATAGAATTGAGTCATATACGGTGCCTGCTGCTGCATATACTGTAATGAACTGTTGTGCGCAAATGCCAGATAACCCATTGCTCTGCCCATTGTTGAACCCGGTGAATTTAACAAATCTCCTATTGAGACACCGCCGTTACCAACCAATGAAGCATAAGACTGTAAATCTTGTAATTTCTTTGTCAGCTTCGTCAATTTGTGTTCAATATCTAATTTCTGATGAATTAGAAAGTGAACCCGAGCTGTAAACATCAGAATGCCCATAGTCCTAACCCTACCTTTTTAATTTTAACTAACCTTTAATTCTAACCTTACATTTATATAAAAACATGCAAAGTTGCGTTATTGCATGATTTGAGATGGTTTGTTAATATTTCTTAATATTTGTAATAATGATAGTGTAAATTTATATTAAAAAATACCCCCTGAAACTCAATAGGGGCTTGACTTCTACCCCCTCTCGTGATACAGTCATAGTGCGGGTTTCCAGCCGCATTGTTGTTTTAGTATTTAGCAGGGTTAATAAAAAATATAAAGGAGTAAGTTTATGGCAATCAAACCGAACAGCAAAGGAGTAGTTACAGGAACAAAGAAGAAAGACACAATCACATGGAATAAACCAAAAACCAAACTTTGGAAGAAAAATCTGACGGTTAACGCAGGTGCGGGGAATGATGTCATAAATTTCACCAACAGCACTTATAAAAACAAACTTAACGGCGGGGACGGAAAGGATAAAATCTACGGCGGTAAGAAAAACGATGTTATCACAGGCGGAAAAGGTAACGATACAATTTATTCAGGTCTTGCCACAAATACCATAAAGATTAACAAAGGGGACGGAAACGACACCATATTTAATCAGGGAACAAAAATGACCATTCAGATGGGAAGTCCGAATGCCAAAGACAAAACCACATGGCAGAAAAAGGGCAATGACCTTATTATGACTTATGCCCATCTAAAAACCAAAAAAGACAAAAAACAGGTTAAAGAGGTTGTCACAATTAAAAACTACTTTAAAAACGACGGAACGATTGCCAACAATAATATTTACCTCAAAAACAAAACCACAAAAAGATTATCCGATTTATTCTCAAAACAGGGGTTAACCTTAGCAAGAGTTTCAAACACCATATCGGGCTCATATCTGAACGAAAAAATAACAGGGACTTCCGCGGCAGATAAAATCTACGGCAACGGCGGAAACGACTCAATAAAAGGCGGCAGCGGAAATGACTCCTTATACGGCGGAAACGGTAATGACACCTTGCTTGGCGAAGCAGGAAACAATTACCTTGACGGAGGAGCGGGAGATGACAGCATTGTCGGGGGAACCGGAAACGACAATATAACAGCCGGTATCGGTAATGACATAATTGACGGCGGTGCAGGTAATGATGTAATCTATGCTCAATCCGGAAATAACAGTATTAAGGGCGGTGCAGGTAATGATATTATCTATGCGGGTTCAGGTAAAGATACTATTGATGCAGGTATCGGAGTTAATACGATATATGTTGCCAATAACGTAAGTGAAACTTCAATAAAATCGGGCGGAGGCAGAGATAAACTTGTATTTTCCGACGAAACAAATATAAAAGATATTACATCGGTTTATGACGGTGATAATTTGGTTATCACGGCTTCGAATTCAACTGTTGTTGTGGAAGGATACAAAAACGGTAATCATTCTGTTCAGCGTATTGCCGCAGGTGACGGTAAGATTTCAAAATCAATAACAAGAATTACTCCCAAAAATCCTATCGAAGGAGAAGAGGACGGTGTTACCATTGCAGGTACGGATGAAGAGGATGAAATAACGTATAACGGCAGTTCTGCCGTAATATATGCGGGAAAAGGTGATGATATTATCAATTCATACGGGCAGGATACCATATATGGTCAACAGGGTGATGATGAAATAAATCTGTATGAAGAAACAAATAAAGATATTTATATCACACCTGACAGCGGAAATGACGAAATAATCGGGGTTGAAAATACTGCACAAACAAATATTAATTTTGATTCAAGTGCAAGTCTTTGGGCTGAAAAAGATGAAGCTAATGCTCTTGTATTAAAATCCGTATCTTATAAAGACGGTCAATATTTTGAACAGGCAACAACAATCGATAACTACTATAATGCCGACGGTACGGCAAACGAGGAAGTTGCGGATAAATTGCGGGTAAACGGAAACGCACTTGATGTTTCAACCTTAAAATCACCCGTTTATATGTCTGGAAATACTCACACTTCAACAGAAGCCGAATTTGTAATCGGAACATCAGGTAATGATACAATAACAGGTTCTGACGGTAATGATATCATTTACGGTAATGGCGGAAACGATGAAATTAACGGTAAAGGCGGAAATGACGTAATATATTTAGGCTCGGGTAATTCAACCGTTAAAGTTGATATGTCTATGTTAACGGGAGAAGTGCAGCAAGAAGGAACCGAATATGAATGGATTGATTATAAAGAAAATGGCGTAAAGACAATATATATGCAAAATGATTCCGTATTGACTCTTGATTTTGCCAAAGAAATTTTTGACAACGGATGTGAAATATTATGCAGAGGTACGGGACAAGATAATAATTTATATATAAGTTTGTCAAATTCTGAAAATCCTCCATACGGAATTGTTATAAAAGATTATTTTGATAAAAACGGCAATCCTAAAACCGATAATGTTAAATTTAATATTTGGGGAGATGAAGAGACTCCGGAAACATATACCGTTCCCGAATGGACAAACGCAATGTTAATGCCGTGGTATAGAGTTTTTGATGTTCAACCGTTTGGTCCTTATACAGGCGAAATACACGGAACAAATATGCCTCATGAGTGTCTATTATATTCTGCGGGATTTGGTGATGATATAATATATGGCGGTAACGGTAATGAAGAAAATATATTCTTACATGGCGGTAATGATGTTATTTATGCTAATGAAGGGATTAAGCACCTTAATATAAGCGGAAACACTACTGATTGTGAAATACATTTGGGTAGTGCTGAAACAACTAAAACAAGTATCAACTTAGGCTTGGTTGAAGGTAATGTAACATCAAGTATCAATGCTGAAGGTGATTTGAATGTTTCTTGGGATTGCTATGCAAACAATGCCGAAGATCCTTACATTTATTCTTCAACCCTGAGCGTTATTGATTGGAATAACA
>CAMHMW010000141.1 GCA_946186335.1 uncultured Candidatus Melainabacteria bacterium | reverse complement strand
TATTTTACACAGCAGGCCAGATAACAGGTTCGGAAGCATCACCTGTCTTGTGGGATATTCTGTCACCGAAAAACATATTATAAACGTTTTTCTTCCAATAGCCTGAATGCCAGCTCTGTTCAGTTATAAGTTTCCCCTTTTTGTTCGTTCCGACCTCAAAACACCCGTTATCCGCCATAAAAACAACTTTTATATCGTTCGGAGCAGATTCGTTTTCAAAAACAGTGTTCCAAAAACCGTGTTTTCCCAAATTCATTATATAAATAAGTTTGTCATCCCCTTTTTCCAACACCGCAAGATTTTCATCATAAGATTTGAAAATGATATCCCTCATATCCGAACGAACTTTTGCTATCGGTTTGCATAATTCTTCTATCAGATAGGTGCCCTTCAGGGCAAGCCACTCCGATAAAAGCGGATAAACTGATGTTTTTGTTATTCCGCTTTCCTTAACAGATGCAAAATACAAATCACTCATTGCTTTTTCAACATCCGCACGGCTCATCAAATCTCTTGCCAAAACATTTTCCATCATCTTTTCGTAACTTCCCCCACAAAATGCGGGTGCAGAATTGACTTTTTGACACGGTCTTACATTGTTGTAATAGCCGTATTGCGGAATTGCAGAAACTTTCATAAAATTATCCTTTCCTGTTTATTATATGAAAATATTAAAACCCCAAATAATATTTTTTGCCAAGAAAAAAATATTTGGTAACTTATTATAATTGCCAAATCATAAATAACAGGGCGAAGTTGAAAACTCCGCCCTGTATCAGTGTAGAAATAAGTTTATGAACAGATTATTTTATTGTAATCTTTTTAACTTTATCGTCTTCTTTTACCATTTTCGGAATGTCTATATGCAAAATTCCATGTTCAAGTTTTGCATCGATTTTATCAACATCAACATCTTGCGGTAAATATACCGATCTTGAAAATTCACCATAACTGAATTCCGATTTCTTATATGAATCTTCTTTTTCTTCGGTTTCTTCTACTTTTTTCGCTTTAATTGTCAAATAATGATTGTTAAAATCAATATCCAAATCCTCTTTTTTTACTCCCGGCAATTCTGCACGAACAATATATTCACCTTTTCTGTCCTTCAATTCTAACGGCATAGAAAGAGCATCTGTATCTTCAGGATACATGTCATCAAAACGTCTGTTTAGGATTGAACTAATCTCGTCATTAACGGATTTAATAAAATTGTCCGGTGTTTGTCTTACTAAAAATCTCATAATCTTTACTCCTTTCAATTTCTCTTATTTATCAACCACACTTATATTATTTACCCATTTATTGACAAACCCGCTTTTTTTAACTAAAATTTAACAATTCAAGTTTGGGAGAAATTTTATGCAGGAAATCTCGGTCGGGAAAACTTACCGCCACTACAAAGGAAATATATATAAAATAATTGCACTTGCAAAACACTCGGAAACCTTGGAAGATTTGATAGTTTATCAGGCTGTTTCTGACGGCAAAACATGGGTCAGACCATATTCTATGTGGAACGAAACAGTTGACGGCAAAGGAACTCTGCGATTTACCCTTATAAAATAAAAATGCAGAGGTTTTCTGCATTGAAAGGGTTTTTAAATTTTATGGAAAAATTACGATAATAATTCTATGTTCTTTTTATTTGCATCATATATTAAATTTTTAACGTTATTTATTCTGTCTTCAAGGTCTTTGATTTCATTTACGACCTGTATTTCAAGTCCTTCATGAGTTTCTTGAGTTACAATCTGAGTATTCGTATCCATATCTTCATTATTTGATGATAATGTTGTAATTGTGCCGCCGTTTGGAACAAGCAGATTTTCATTGAATACATCATATCCATATACGATACCCTCAAGGTTAAGCGACATAAATGTTGACCAGTCTAATCTCAAAACATCCGCATCATCCCAGGGGTTGACTACTTCAACATACTGATTAGGATACATATTCTTAACAGAATATGCGTGACCGCTGATTATACCAAGTTTAGAATTAGGTACATGAATACCGATTTCAAAATTTGAAATTTCTCCTTCTTTATACTTATTCCACAATTGAACAAGTCGTGTTTCAAAATTTGAACCATCCTTTTGTGATGAAATATATGTAACTTTTTCAGTACCGAGCATGTATTTTGCAAGGGTATTATAATGCGCTTTTTCAACGGTTGACATACCGCGGTCTTTATTTTGTGCCAGTATTCTGTTTAATGCCATATCAGTAACAACGGAATCAAGGTCACCATATACTCCGGAATAGTCATTTACATCCTTTATCGGAACAGATATGGATTTTCTTTCACCCGGATAATTCTTAAATGTTACAACATAAGCCAAGCCTGATTTCTGTATAGTTACATAATCGGAGAGTTTTCCGATATTCTGGTTTCCGCAAAGAGAATTAAAGAATGCCAACAAACGGCAGTCACCTTCACTTCCCTGCAATACCCAGCCATCGTATCCGTCAATATTTTCTGTTTTTGCGTGGAATTGATGTATTGTTTCTCCGCCTGTTACCTGAGATACTCTGGTATCACCCAAAAGTTGTACATAATCGGTATCTGCACCGGCGTCTATTGTTGAGTCTTGTCCAAACATCGAAATATAATCGTTACCTGAACCTGAGATAATTTTATTACCCACAGCTGCACGATAGGTAAAACCATTAGACCTCAAAGTATAAGATGAAGTACTGGTATTCATTTTATACGGCGAACTGTCTTTTACATAACCGACTCTGATAATATCATCACCGTCACCGGTATCCAGTTCACTGTTATGTGCCAGCAGAATAATGTCATCTTTCTGGTTATTATTTGCAACAACTTTAATGTTGTCGCCTGTTATTACAAGTCTGCCATTTTTAAGAAATTCAAATGTTACATTAACTTCAGAACCGTTTGTTGAAGTAACCGTATATTGATAATCAGATCCGCCAAACGGATTTTTAAGAGTAACAACTTTTTCAGCACTTGAAACTTTTATAGATTTTGCTGCATCCCCGCGGGAAAGCACTAAATCTTCATTTGTCTTTTTATCTTCTTCTTTTGGTCCTGTACCATCCGTACCGTCACTGCTTGGGGTTGGAGGCGGTGTTACGGGAGTATCCGGGTCATCTCCGCCCGGGTTGTCAGGATCCGCAGGATCCGGATTTACAGGATTATCAGGTTTATGTAAATTATAAATTAATTTTTTAATCTTTGAAACAAGAGTTTTCCCCATGGCTTTAAATTTTGCCAAATCAAATAAATTTTTAGTGGTTGATGTACCTTCATCAGATTCATCACCTGCCGCTAACCCCTGAGCAATATCCTCATCGGTTAGTGTGCCGTACGCATCCACTTCCTTCCCGCCAATTGTTGCGCCGTCCTGATTATTCGTGATGACACATTCAGGCAGGTCAAAATCACCGATGGGCAAAGAATATATTTCTTCTTGTTCGCTCTCAATTTCATGAGAATCGGTTATTCCGTCATCATCATGATTATTAAGAGCATCACAATAAGGACAACCCTGCAGTTTTGCCGTGTATTTAAACAAAGGTAGTGAATCGTAATTTTCCATAATTCTTTTTACGGAATATTTAATTTAAAACTTTAAGGGGATAAATGCACAAAAACGCAAAAAGCATTGATACACAAGTGTTTTAAACTTTAAAATTCAAATTTACATTTGTTTACATTCGAAATTTTAATTAATTTTATCTCCTCCAAACGTATGAGATTTTGAGCAGAATACTCAAGAAAACAAAAAGCAAGACGATAAAGAGAATATAGATATGAAAAACGTAAGTTTTTCATACCTCCTCCCCAAGTCTGGTAGCCGTTCTTTTGAAACGGCTTTTTTTTGCTCCGAGCAGAGCCACGAACGAAGTGAGAGGCGAACACGTATCAACGGAAACGTTGAGTTTTCGTTGTAAGTGTGAGCGGTGGCGTTTAATGCGAGGAGCAAAGCGTAGAGCAGAGCCACGAACGAAGTGAGAGGCGAACACGTATCAACGGAAATGTTGAATTTTCGTTGTAAGTGTGAGCGGTGGCGTTTAATGCGAGGAGCAA
>CAMHMW010000140.1 GCA_946186335.1 uncultured Candidatus Melainabacteria bacterium | reverse complement strand
TGATGTTTCAACTACGCAATTATATACCCATATAACTAAAAAACGCCTTAAAGAAGTTTATTTTTCCATTAATAAATAGCCGAATAATTAATTAAAAGTTAATTTATCATGACTTTCTGAAAAATACTATTAAAATAGTAGTATAAATTATTATGAATGGAGTTGATGTAAAATGTTAGATTTTGACAAGTTTACAAATTATTCGCAGGAGATTTTGTCTTCGGCAAGCAATTTAATGAGTTCACATCAAAATTCGCAATTAGAGCCTGAACACATTATGCTTGCAATGATTAAAGATGAGGGCATTATAAAAGACTATTTGACGGAATTAAGGTTATTAAACCAAAACTTTATTAATAAAGTTGTTTCAAGAATAGAGAGTTTTCCGAAAGTTTCGGGAGCAACAAATCCGCAGGGGTTGTATCTTTCAAACGATACCCACAGACTTTTGGAAATCGCAATAGATGAAAGTACAAAACTGAAAGACGATTTTGTCGGAATAGAATCAATACTGTTAGCGATGACAAAACTTGACAACAGTAATATAAAAAGTTTACTGGATGATGCAAACGTAAATTCGGGCTCAATTCTCGGAACAATGAAGAAAATAAGAGGTAATAAAAAAGTGGATAGTAAAAACGCAGAAGAAAATATGAAGGCATTGGAAAAATATTCAACAGACTTAACCGCTCTTGCACGTAAGGGAAAGTTAGACCCTGTTATCGGCAGAGATGAGGAAGTCAGAAGAATTATTCAGGTCTTGAACAGACGAACAAAAAATAACCCTGTATTAATCGGCGAACCGGGTGTCGGTAAAACCGCAATTGTTGAGGGTTTGGCTCAGCGTATAGTAAGAGGGGATGTCCCTGAAAGCTTGAAAGAAGTTAAACTGATTTCACTCGATTTGGGCGCTTTGGTTGCGGGTGCAAAATACAGAGGTGAATTTGAGGAACGTCTGAAAGCCGTATTGAAAGAGGTTGAAGATTCAAACGGTGAAATAGTTATGTTTATAGATGAACTCCATACCGTTGTCGGTGCGGGTTCAACAGAGGGCTCAATGGATGCGGGAAATCTTTTAAAACCTATGCTTGCACGTGGGGTTTTAAGAACAATAGGTGCAACAACCATCAATGAATACAGAAAATATATTGAAAAAGACCCTGCATTGGAACGCCGTTTTCAGCCTGTATTAGTTGATGAACCATCGGTTGAAGATACCATTTCTATCTTGCGAGGTCTGAAAGAAAAATACGAAGTTCACCATGGGGTAAGAATTTTGGACAGCGCAATTATTGAGGCTGCAAAACTTTCCGACAGATACATAACGGACAGATTTTTGCCGGATAAAGCAATTGACTTAATTGACGAAGCGGCAAGTTCATTACGTATTGAAATAGATTCAATGCCGGAGGAAATTGATTCAATGATGAGGCAGAAAATTCAACTCGAAATTGAGCGTGAGGCACTCAAAAAAGAAGAAAGTGACGAAGCACGGGCAAAGGTTGATGATATTTCACGTCAGGTTGATGAATTGAACGAAAAAATCAATGTTATGAAAGCCCAGTGGGAAAAGGAAAAAGCATCAATAACATCCGAGGCTGATATAAAAGATGAAATAAACAATGTTAAAAATAAAATTGAAGAAGCAGAAAGAAATACTGACCTTCAAACAGCAGCAGAACTCAAATACGGAAAACTTCTTGAACTTGAAAAACAGTTAAAGGCTTGTCAGAATAAAGAACACACAGAAAATAAACTTCTTAAAGAAGAAATTGACGGCTCGGATATTGCGGAAGTTGTTTCAAAATGGACTGGTATTCCGGTTACAAAACTTGTGGAATCGGAAATGCAGAAACTTTTGAAAATGGAAGATGTTTTGCACAAACGTCTTGTCGGTCAGGATGAGGCTGTTGACACAGTATCAGATGCTATCCGCCGTGCAAGGTCAGGTCTGAAAGACCCGAAACGTCCGATAGGAACCTTCCTGTTTTTGGGACCGACAGGGGTCGGTAAAACCGAACTGGCAAAATCGCTTGCGGAATTTATGTTCAACGATGAGGATGCTCTCATAAGAATTGATATGTCTGAATATATGGAAAAACATAATGTTGCAAGACTTGTCGGAGCGCCTCCGGGGTATGTCGGTTATGAAGAAGGCGGACAGTTGACAGAAGCTGTCAGACGTAAACCGTATTCGGTTGTACTGTTTGATGAAATTGAAAAAGCACACCCCGATGTGTTTAACATAATGCTTCAGATATTTGATGATGGGCGTTTGACCGATTCAAAAGGCAGAACCATTGATTTTAAAAATACTTTAATCATTATGACAAGTAATATCGGAAGCGATATTATTCTGGAAAATACTCTGAATGCAATGCTTTCACCCGAACAGTACAATGATACCAAAGATGAAGTTCTGGAGGTTTTGAGAAGTCATTTTAAACCGGAATTTCTGAACAGAATTGATGAAACGATTTTCTTCCGTGCGTTGACTCTGGAACAGTTGAGTAAAATTGTTGATATTCAGATGGATTATCTGCGTAAATTACTCAAAGATCAGGAACTTGATTTTGTGATAACTGATGAGGCAAAAGAATTTCTTGCAACACAGGGCTTTAACCCAGTTTACGGCGCAAGACCGCTGAAACGTGTAATTCGTCAGATGGTTGAAAATCCGCTTTCAAAAGAACTTCTTTCCCAGAAATACTTAAAAGGGGATACCATAAAAATTGATCTTGCGGACGACAAAATCGTATTTTCAAAAGTGTAATTTTGTCGGGCTGAAAGCACAACTTACAATTTATGGGCTAAAGTTCAACTAAACTTTTGGGGTGGGCAAGCATTCGCTTTGTCCACCCTGCATTTCTGCTGTAATCTCATTCCCGATTTACAGAATTAACGGTTCATAAAACTGTCATATATACGGGTTTCAAGTATCGGGTTTTCAAACAGTTTTGAGTTTGACAATTCGCCTGATGAATACTTTTGATAAACGTACATCTGACCGCCGAAAAATACAAAAATAAATATTGTCAGAATTGCACCGGCAAGTGCGCTTATTATGACATCGGTTTTTGATTTGTTTTTTGAAATTATCTGATAAATTCCGAGCGGTATTATCATAAAAACAGTAATAAGTGCCAAAATTCTGCCCATAATCAGAAGAAAATAAGCGTAGGTTTCGTTACTCGGTTGGCTCATAATAATATTTATTTTGTCAAAAAACAGCCATAAAAAGACAACGGCAGTGATAACAAAAAGTGCAATAATGCTGAAAATCACTCCTGTTAAATATATTTTCGATGCTTCCGTAATTTGCAGATTTTCCAAAAATTTCATAGGACTATTATACATCAAAAATCAAATTATGAAACCGGATTAATTTTGGCTTTGCCCACATTTGTATTCAGACCGAAAGATGCCATTCTCATTCCCGTATACAAGTCTATCATTGGTTCTTCGGTTTTGGGGTTTAAGATGAACAAAACTTCGTTATAATTTTCGGGTTTATTGTCTTTAATTTCAGCCTGATAATCTTTTAATTCCGCAAGATATTCCTGATATTTTTGTTTAAGTCTTGCTGTATTTGGGCGTTTATATGCGGTTAAGGCTAATGAAGTGTCTTCTCCGTTATATACGCAGGGGGTTGGAGTTGTCGGAAAATCTTTTGCAACCCTGAACAATTCAGTTTTATCCATCAGAGTTTCAAGTTTAAGGTTATAAACTCTGACATCTTTTGTTGTTTCGTACATAACATCGGCAAGTGCCTGCTCCATTGCAAGAATTTCGGGTTTGTAATTGTTATATGCAAGTCTGTCCCTGAGTATTATAATTCTGCTTCCGTCAGCAGGGTTTACACGTTTTCGGCATACAACATCCAAAACACTCAAATCGGTATCTTTTGCCATTCTGGCATTTTTTGCTAGTTCGTCAAAGAAGATGTCAACAAAGGACTGGGGCATAAATTCATATTTCTTTTGGAACAGAAATCTTTTCTGTGCCAGATATTCTTCCCGTTTAAAATCTTTTATGTTAAGTAAAAGGGGTTCAACCTCTTTCTGTTTTCTGAAACTTTCGGGAAGTCCGATTATGAATTTGTCATTGAACGCATTTTTTATATTTGCAGGGTATTTACTTTTATCGGAAAATGCGATAAATATTGACCTGCCGAAGGTTGAAATATATTCACGTAATTCTTTTAGAGTTTTTTCAACAGAGGCAATTTCCG
>CAMHMW010000139.1 GCA_946186335.1 uncultured Candidatus Melainabacteria bacterium | reverse complement strand
GCGCAGCTTGGTAGCGCACCTCGCTTGGGACGAGGGGGTCGCACGTTCAAATCGTGTCATCCCGACCATAAAAAGTCTGCATTAACAGACTTTTTATTTTTAGTTTTACATTATCAGCATGCAATCTCCATAACTAAAAAAGCGGTATTGTTCTTTTATGGCCTCGGAGTATGCCCTAAAAATAAAATCTTTTCCAGCAAACGCACTTACAAGCATGAGTAATGTTGATTTCGGCAGGTGGAAATTAGTTATCATTCCATCAACAGCCTTAAATTCATACGGCGGATA
Organism: uncultured Candidatus Melainabacteria bacterium; assembly: GCA_946186335.1. Taxonomy (GTDB): domain Bacteria; phylum Cyanobacteriota; class Vampirovibrionia; order Gastranaerophilales; family Gastranaerophilaceae; genus Zag111. Next base: position 4,052 of record CAMHMW010000139.1, on the reverse strand, counting down.
AATAAATAATTCGGAATGCTCATGACATTCTTTTATACACCCGAATTTTTGATATGCTGTCTCAAGAGTTCTTACTGTTGTAGTGCCGACAGCAATAAGTTTTTTACCGTCAGATTTTGCTTTGTTAATTTTATCAGCCGCTTCTTTTGTGATTTCAAAAGTTTCGGAATGCATCTTGTGGTCTAAGATATTTTCACACTTTACGGGGCGGAAAGTACCGAGTCCTACATTTAAAGTCACATATACTATTTCAACCCCTTTTGCCTTTAACTTATCAAGAATTTCTTTTGTAAAATGCAAGCCTGCTGTCGGAGCCGCAACAGAACCTTCATCTTTTGCATAAACAGTCTGATAGCGTTCTTTGTCAAACCGTTCAAGTTCCTCCGAGGTCAGTTTTCTCTCAATATACGGAGGCAGCGGAATATTTCCGACTTTGTGCAATATATCAAATAATTCTCCGTCATAAATGAGTTCAACAAGCCATTCTCCGTCATCCTCAAGCCTTTTTACCGGTCGGACTTTTAATTCATCGCAGACAGTAATAATTGTGTCAGGTTTAACCCGTTTTGACGGCTTTATCAAAGCCGACCAAAATCTGCCTTCACTGCATTCAAGCAAAAATATTTCAATTTTTGCGCCAGTATCCTTATAACCGTAGAGCCTTGCAGGAAGGACTTTTGTATTATTCAGAACCAAAATACAATTTTCGTCAATATAATCAACAATATCGTAGAAGTGCTTATGCTCAAATGTTTTATCAGCCCTGTTTAATACAAGCATTTTTGAATTTTCACGCTTATCTGCAGGCATCTGTGCAATAAGATTCTCAGGTAAATTATAATCGTATTCCGAAATATTTGTCATTTAGTTAATTTTCTTAGCGTTTTTTAATTCCAAATCATCAACCGCATCGGCTTTCTTGGCTTCTTCCGAATCAATTTGTTTATTGATAATTACAGTCTGAATAATCTGGATAATGTTACTTGTTATCAGATATAAAAGAACACCGGCAGGGATTGGAATTATTACAAAAGTTGCAATAATCATCAACGGCATAAAAGTACCCATTGATTTCTGCAAAGCAGCCTGTGTCGCGTCCTGATTATCAGTCTTGTTCATAGCCATCATAACTTTTTGAGAAATTAACATGGTAACGGCGAATAACAAGATTAAAATAATTACATCCAAATGCCAGCCGCTTTTAACGGGAGATGTCGGAACTTGTGCCACCATAACTCCGTCTTCATCTGCGGATCTTGTAAATGTAACAGTTTCATTCTCTCTGATATTGCTGTTTGTTACAATAACATCGGCTCTATCAACCTTTAACAACTGACCAAAATCTTTTATTTTGAGGTTTCCGAGACTGAATTTAAGTGTTATATCTTCTCCCGGATTTACTTCGCCAACGATTTCCAAAGCTTGTGCGTTATCGGAGACCTTAACATTATCAAGTTTTTCTTTTCCTATATATACGGTTGCGGTGTTTCCTAAAATGAGTTTGTCGTTTTTCGATATGCCAAGTGTACCATTATCGGAAATGCCGGCTGTCGCTCTCATTGTTGTTGCCAAACTTTTAATGAACAGGAAGTGCTGATCTACGGCTTTTTCGATAAACAAAGGACTTATTAATGCCGAATACAAGAGAATGAATATAGGCATTTGGATTAACAAAGGCAAACATCCGCCGGCAGGATTAAACTTATGCTCTTTGTAAAATTCCATCATTTTCTGCTGCATAACCTGCGGGTTACTTTGATATCTGTCCTGAATAGCCTTCATCTTCGGCTGTAATTTCTGCATCTGTTTCATAGAACGCTGCTGCTGAACATTCAGATGCCACATAGCACCACGTACAATTATTGTCAAAAGAATAATTGCCCAACCGTAGTTCCCTACATATTTAGCAAGTAATCCCAAAAAATCTATGGTTAATTTTATTAATAAATCCACTTTCCCTAATCCTCATGTATAGTGTAAATTCTCTCTTTCAAAATTTTATTATAAAAGAAAAGCATAGTCAACAAAATGTAACGGCAGATTATGTCCTTGACAATTTCATAAAAAACATTAAATCAAATGGTGGATACAGTAATAAAAAAATTAAGGTAGAATAAGAATGTAATGGGAGGCAGGAAGATATTATGTTCTCGCAAATGATACAAAATTTGCTAAATTCCGGAGGTAAAGCCGCGGCTATGCAACGTGCGGCACAAATAAACAAATATGTTGATAATTTCAACAGACAGGTTAACCCGAAAGTTGCAAGCAACGACATTAACAGTATTTATCCCCCATCCTCCGATAATGTTCAGTCCTTTGAAAAAGTTATGGCAGGAACAACACAGGCTAATTTCGGCTCTCTCTTGTTAAATCCTGAATCCCTAAATGTTAAAGGGGCATTATTTGACAGAGCAGAAGAAATTGACACTTCAAACTTTACAAACGAAACTCTACGCAGAGCAATAGAAGAAGTCAACGATGCCACCCGCAAATATAACCCTTCCCAAAACCCTGAAAAAGCACAGATTTTATCTATGATAAACAGGGTTGCAAGAGATAACGGGGTGGATGAAAAACTCGTTCAGGCACTAATTAAACAGGAATCAGGTTTTAACCCGAATGCAAAATCAAAAGTCGGAGCAATGGGTCTTATGCAATTAATGCCGTCAACAGCAAAAGCTCTTGGAGTTAAAGACCCGTATAATGCAGCACAGAACGTTGAAGGCGGGGTTAAATACTTAAAATCAATGCTTAACAAATATAACGGGAATGTTATACTGGCACTTGCCGCCTATAATGCAGGTCCGAATGCTGTGGACAAATATTCGGGTGTTCCGCCCTATAAAGAAACCCAAAACTATGTAAGAAGCATACTCGCAAATTATCTATAATTTGCTTAATACGTTTTGTAATTTATCAAGTTTCTTATTATCCGTTCCGATTCCGCAAAGGAGCATAGTAGATTTTTCGTTTGTTCGTTCATCTTCTATACCAAAATCTTCGTACAACATTTCTGATAGTTCGTATCCCGTAATTCCGGGAACTCTTATTAATAATTTTGTCGGATCATCCCCAAAAAACTGGCAGCCTTTTGTTTTTTGTCTAATCTTATCAAGACGCTCAACAAGATTTTCAATTTCCTTTCTGCCCGCTTTGGAATTGAGATAATCAATGTTGACCTCAATTGATGCCAGAAGCGGATATGAGGGGGATGTTGTGGAGAAAAGACTCAAAGCAGGTCTTACGTCTATTTCGCAATTGGTATGCAATAATGCTGTAGGGTTCAACCCGCCGGCGGTTTTATGCAAAGACTGAACAGTGAAATCTGCAATATTTACAGCAGACAAAGGCAAAACATCCGAGAACGGATATAATGCACCATGCGCTTCATCAACAATTAAAAATGCCTCATATTTTTCACAAACATTTTTAATTTCTTCTATATCGGATATAACCCCTTCATAAGACGGAGATGTAATAATAACAGTTCTTATATTGTACCGGCTGAGGAAATAATCTATAACCTCGGGACGAACTTCTAGCGGAACTCCCCAATCTTTGTCGATTTCCAAATCGTAACTTAACGCTCTGGCACCTGCAAGTTTAACTGCATTAAAATGTGACGGATGAGAATTTGATGCTATAAGAACCTTATCCCCCACCTGTGTACAGGCAAGTACTGCGGCGATAATACCGCTTGTAGAACCGTTTGTAAGAAAAGTTGTTGAATACGTATGATAAATTGCCGAAGCCTTTAACTGCGCCTGATGCAATGCCTCCTGCGGTTTTTGACAGTCAGTTTCGGAATAATCTATCTTATACATATCTTTTAATTTGTCATAAATAAAACATCTTTGTCCGTGCGACGGAGTCGTAAACATTGTTTTATCTGGCTTTTCATTTAATAATCTTACAAGGCTCATTTTTCTACTTATTCTTTATTTCTACATTACGTTTTGCACAGAATTGAGTCAAAACCATTTTTTCATGATTAGTTTCAAATAAAAATTGTCCTGAAACGGTATATCCGCCTTCATTACATCTTTCAA
>CAMHMW010000138.1 GCA_946186335.1 uncultured Candidatus Melainabacteria bacterium | reverse complement strand
TTAAAATTCAAAGATACACTTTTTATTACAATAAACAGTATTTCTGATAAATTTCTGACCATATAAGGCATCTTTACCAAATTTTCATTTAATAATTTTTCACCTATACTAATTGTTTTTGCAAGACTTACAGCAGACGAAAATTCAAAAGAATTATAAGCAACTGATTTTTCATCCGATACTGTATTATAAATTTTTTCGGCTTCACTAAGCATATAAAATTCATTTAAAATAATTTCATACAACTGTTCTTCGCTAAATTCATTTATACCTACAAAACTTGCCCAAACATTAACCATCTCTTTTTTTATCCTGATGTTTTCAGCCCCGAGTTTTTCAAGTTTAAGCATATATGCCGCAAGTTTTTGTGAAAAATATATTGCAAGAGTTTCAAGCGAAGCAATTGACGGAGATAAAGAACAAGAACCTCTGGAGGTACATTCGTTTGTATCTCTGAAATTATTATAATTAGGGTTTTGCATATTTATACCTTTGTACTTTTAATATATTCTATAATATCGGAAGATTCATACATTTTCACATCTTTGTCCTCATCATGCAAAAACGGCACCTGTTCAATTCCGCCAAGTTCCATTAAACGATTGTAGTTGTCAGAATCCGAAATATCAAATTTGTGATACGCAATTCCGTTTTCATCCATGTAATTTATTACCTTTTTGCAATACGGACAACCGCTCATTACATATAAATTATACATATTTCCTCCTTGTCAAACCATAATAAACAGATATATCATAAAATAAAATACGTCAGATGTATAGTGCTATCAGCAACTCCGCATAATTGAAAAATTATAATCTTTATACTAAACTTAGTTTATGAATAAGAAGAATATATTATTTGTATTCGGGACAAGACCGGAGGTTATTAAATTAGCACCGGTAATTTTGGAATTAAAAAAATATCCCGACAGGTACAAAATATTTATATGTAACACAGAACAGCAAAAAGAACTGTCTAACCAAACACTCTCTTATTTCGGCTTGCAGGCGGATATAAACCTTGACTGCATGAGGGAAAACCAATCACTTGCCGCAGTTCAGGCAAGAATATTAACTTCTCTTGATAAGGTTTTTGACGATTATAAAATTGATGCGACAATAGTTCAGGGAGATACAATGACTGTTCTGTGCGGCGCCTTAACAAGTTTTTACCGAAAAATTCCCGTATTTCATGTTGAAGCCGGACTCCGTTCTTACGATATTTATGAGCCGTTTCCCGAAGAAGTTATGCGCCAGATGACATCACGTGTTGCAGACCTGCATTTTGCACCGACAGAAAAGAACAAGGAAGCACTTTTAAAGGAAGACATATCAGGAAATAAGATTCACATAACAGGGAATACCGTTATTGATGCTCTTTTCTGTCTGTCAGAAAAAACTATGCAAAACGCAAAAGAATTTTACAAAAATCAAAACATTGATATAGATGATAAAACGGTACTCATTACGGTTCACCGCAGAGAAAATCATGGGGAAAGAATAGACAAAATACTGGATGCTATTGAATTTTTGGCAAAAAAATATTCCAATCATAAATTCATAATTCCTGTCCATCCTAATCCGAATGTTAAATGTAAAATATATTCACGACTCGGAGAATATGAAAACATGTTTCTGTTAAATCCATTGGATTATCCGAATCTTGTATATTTAATGAAACATGCCAAACTTATTTTAACCGATTCGGGCGGGATACAGGAAGAAGCACCCTCTTTCGGTTGTCCGACACTTGTAATGAGGTATGAAACAGAACGTCAGGAAGGAATTAATGCAGGAGTATCAGTTCTTGTCGGGGCAGATTACGATAAAATAGTTGCCTACAGCTCGGAAATACTTTCAAAAGACATAAACGAAAGCCGTCTAAAAGCACAAAACCCGTATGGTGACGGTCATTCTGCACAAACTATTGAAAATATAATCAGTAAATATTTTGAATAAAAAAAAGCAAGTTTTTTCAAACTTGCCGGACATAAAATGTTTTAGGGATATATTTAAGTTTTTGAGGTTTAATACTTTATTTGATAACGGATGTCAGCCGTTCATCAATTTTTCTGTCAATTTTCTTCAACATATTACGCATTTTTAATGTATTTGCGCCAACTATTGAAGGATTAACCGACATCTGATTTCTGTATTTACGATAGAGCATAATCTCTCTGTCTTTGATATCTTTTTTGATAATAATTTTGTCATCTTCTTCGCTTAAGTCTTTTGCAACTCTGAATACAACCGAGAACAATGCAAACACACAAACAACCCATAATATTTTGTCTGTCGGCACTGTTTCTCCGACAATTTTCGGTTCTCCGTCAGCAGGCTGCGAAATAACCGTTGAATCTTTAATATTGTCCGCCGTAATATATATCTTCATTTTATCAGGCGATGTGTTTTCAATAATTAAACCGTCAATTGCAGAAACACCTTTATAAACCGCATTAACTGTTTCCGAAGATTTAATATCACTTAACTCTAAAATCAGTTCATCATTTTTAGGAGTCTTTTTAACCACTTTTGCTATTGAATCAGAGTCAAGTATGATATTATAACCGGTGTTTCCTTTTTCCAATGTAATTGAGTGCAGATAATTTTCGGCAGCAAAAGCCGAATTTGAAGCAAAGATAAATGAAATTATGAATGTGAATATTAAAAATAATCTTTTCAACTTCATTTTCCCTCCCTAATCTACACATCCATATTACAACCCCGTTTTAAAAGTAACATCAATCCAAGGGTTTAGATATTTGAAAAACAGTATGTAGAAAAGGATGTAATTATTCTCAATATTAAAAATATATGTTAAGTATTGTAACGAAAATACACCATGCTGAAATTACAAAAAATTTATAACCTTTATTATAGTGTAACGAGATGATATTAGGAGTAAAAAATGATATTATTATTCGGACCAAAAGCAAATAAGACAGGTTCTTCACAGAAAAATAACAATGTTAAGAATCACCCAGTTGAAAATTCAGGGGTTTTGGCAATGAATTTATCAAACGCAAAAAGCTTAATGACAATGGGCGAATATGATACTTATATATCATCAAGTCCTGTTGTAATCAATTTTGCATTATATGCAAACTGCGAATCAACAACAGAAGATTCCGGATTTATGAGTGATTTTTCAGCAGCGGTTGCCCTGTTGGGTGACGGAGCAGGGTATAGTGACGGCGGTTTTTCCGATTGCGGGTCATGCTGCTCTGCAAGTTGCGGTTCATTCTCCTCAGTCGGTTAAACTCTAAAATTATGTATATGATGGATGATAAATAAAGAGTCGGAATATTCCGACTCTTTTGTGATTTTATGGTAAAATACAAATATGAGGAGAGTATTTTTTACCGTATTGTGTATTTTAATATTTGCCACAGGAACATGGGGAGAAGAAACACCTGATGTTCAGACTCCGGCAGTTGAACAGAAGCAGGAATTTACTCCCGAGTTTTACACTGCGGCCCAACAGGCAAGAGAGGTTGTCGTTTTTTCGGAAAATGACTTGTTCGGTCTAAAAGACAAAGACGGCAATATTATTGCACCGCCTATATACAGAAAAATGGTTATGACCGGTCGTTCCGGCTGGATTATACAAAAGAAAAACAAATTCGGACTGATGGATTCAAAGGGGAATTACCTTATTGAACCAAAATACAGATACGCTGACAGAATTTTAGGACGATACATAAAACTCGGAAGTGATAATGATTTCGGGATATATAACGAATACGGCGAAGCCATTATTCCGCCCGTATATTCATCTATTGAACTTCTCTACGGGCAAATGTTTCTGACCTATAAAAATTACCGCTACGGTATCACCGATTTTAAAGGTAATGTCCTTATCCCGAACATCTGTGATGATATTTACATGCCGACAAAAGATACAATGAAAATCAAATATATGGGTGTGTGGTATGTTCTGAGCGGAATTTCGGAAGACAGTCTTGCAATGCCCGTCACCGCAGCGAGTGAAAGTGATAACGGCGGAATAACGCTTAAAGAAATTGTAACCGAAACCGCTAACATATCAGGATATTCGGTTTTAACATTTTCCGATTATTTAATAAAAATTATCTCATCAATATCACCTGCACATGAAGAAACAATTGATGACTTAATTCTTTCACACGGGGTTGATACCGTCGGAATATTAAAAAATTTCAGTTGGATTCCAAAATATCCGGTAACTTTTTCAAAAAATTACTACGGACTTTTGAGAAATCCGTTCAACGGACCGTTATCAGACACAAGAAACAGACTTAAAAAGAGAAAGTAAGAGGAATGAAATTTAAAACTTTGGGCAAATTTATAACAGGAATATGTATAACGGC
>CAMHMW010000137.1 GCA_946186335.1 uncultured Candidatus Melainabacteria bacterium | reverse complement strand
GAAGTCAGAAGATAATAAGATTTGCATATCATAAAACCCTCAAAATTATTTGAGGGTTTTTTATGTCAAAAACGTATTATTTGTTTACAATTCGGTTGCAATTAATTTTGTTTAATATAGAATATTTGTATAAGCCGAAAAAGAAGAATGTGGAGGACACATTCTTTTTAAATGGCAAATTAAAATACAAATAATAAGTAAAAAGGAATAAAACAATGGGTATCAAAGGAAAAAATGACAGAATGGTAGTTCTCGCATGTGAAGAATGCAAAGAAAGAAACTACACAACAACAAAAAACAAAAAGAATATCAAAGAAAGAATGGAACTGAACAAATATTGTCCGAAATGCCAAAAACACACTGCGCATAAGGAAACTAAGTAGTGCAATAAGTCCGAATGTCTGATAAGTCAGATAAGTTCGTTACCTTTTGAAATAATTTTATTTATTGTTAGCGGCTTAAAGACCTATCAGACTTAACGACTTTGATATGCGTCCTTAGTTCAGTTGGTAGAACGTCGGTCTCCAAAACCGGATGTCGAGGGTTCGAGTCCTTCAGGGCGCGATTTTAAAAAATCAAATAAGGATTAATAAAATGAATGAAACATTAGATGCAATAAAAACATATTTCAAAGGTGTAAGAACCGAATGGGGCAAGGTTAATTGGCCGGAAAGACGTCAGGTCGTTTTTGAAACCTGTGCCGTAATAGTTATTGTATTTGTGTTTACCGTTGCTATATATCTTATGGATTTAATATTCAAAGGATTATTGGCACTCATTACGGGCGGAATTAAATAGTATAATTTAGTAAGCCGGTAAGTCCGGCACAATATAACCAAATAAAAGGTGGCTTATGACTAAAAAAGAAAAAACAATGGAAGAACAATTAAACGAAGATGTATTAGCGGAAAAAGCTGAGGCAGAAGCTCAGGAACAGGCTGAAACAGAAGCAAAAGAGGCTAAGAAAAATCAAAAAAGATGGTACATCGTTCACACTTATTCCGGATACGAAAACAAGGTTAAAGTGAACCTTGAAAAACGTATTGAATATATGAATATGGGTGATAAAATCTTCAGAATTGAGGTTCCTCAAAAGACCGTGACTCAGATGAAAGCCGGTAAAAAACAGGAAAAAGAAGAAAAAATCTTCCCCGGATACGTTCTTGTTGAAATGATAATGGATGAGGACAGTTGGTATGTCGTAAGACACACCTCAGGGGTTACAAAATTTGTAGGTTCGGCTAAAAAACCGATACCGGCAAGAGAAAGTGAAATCAAAAAGATTCTTCACCGCTCAACATCACAGGTTGAAAAGATTGAACTTGATGTTAAAGTCGGTGATAAAGTCAGAATTATATCAGGTCCGTTTGCTGACTTTGATGCGGATATCATTGAAGTTTATCCTGATAAATCAAAACTCAGAGCAAACGTTTCTATCTTCGGTCGTGAAACGCCCGTTGAGTTGGAATACAAACAAATAAACAAATTATAAGAAGTACACAAAACTGTGGAAGGGACTGATTAAAAGTTCCGCTAAGACCACAAAAGGAGAAAAAAATGGCAAAAAAAGTAACAGGAAAAATCAAGCTTCAAATTGAAGCAGGAAAAGCAAATCCGGCACCTCCGGTTGGTCCTGCACTGGGTCAGCACGGTGTTAACATCATGGAGTTTTGCAAACAGTTCAATGCTAAAACACAGGATAAAGCAGGATATATTATCCCTGTTGTTATCGATGTTTACGAAGACAAAAGTTTTACATTCATAATCAAATCACCGCCGGCTCCGGTATTGATTAAAAAAGCGTTAAACATTCCGAAAGGTTCATCTGCGCCGAACAAAGATAAAGTTGCAGAAATTACAAGAGCTCAGTTGGAAGAAATCGCTAAAATCAAAATGGACGATTTGAATGCTACAACAATGGACGCAGCAGTTAAAATGATTGCAGGTTCATGCAGAGCAATGGGTGTAACAGTTAAAGATTAGTACAAGATGGAAGGATAGCGACTTTCAAAAGTCCGTCCGCTACTACCACGAAAGGAAAAATAAAATGTCAAAAATAACAAAAAAACAAAAGAAAATGCAGGAAATGCTGGAAGGTTTTACTCAACCTTCAACAGCAGTAGATGCTATTAAAAAATTACAGGAAATTTCAAAAGAAGTTTCAAAATTCAACGAAACAGTAGAATGCCACATGCGTTTAGGTATTGACGTACGCCAGGCAGATCAGCAAATCAGATCAACCGTTGTATTACCTGCAGGTTTGGGTAAAGAAGTAAGAGTTTGCGTTATTGCAAAAGGTGCAAAGGCAACAGAAGCAACCGAAGCAGGCGCAGATTTTGCAGGTGCTGAAGAAATCATCGATAAGATTTCAGGCGGATGGTTTGAATTTGATACATTGATTGCAACTCCCGATTGTATGGGTATGTTGGGTAAATTAGGTAGAGTTTTAGGTCCGAAGGGCTTGATGCCTAACCCCAAAACAGGTACCGTAACAATGGATATTGCAAAGGCAGTTAAAGATGCTAAAGCAGGTAAAGTTGAATACAGAGCCGATAAACAGGGTATGATTCACTGCCCGATAGGTAAAATTCAGTTTGCGGAAGATGATTTGATTAAAAACTATGCAACATTAGCAGATGCTGTATTGAAAGCAAAACCGTCATCAGCAAAAGGAACATTTGTTAAATCAGTTTATCTTTCAACAACAATGGGTCCCGGTATCAAATTAGATCCGAAAACCTTTGCTGCTGAAGTAAAAGAACTTGTTTAAGCAAAATGAATTATATAAAAAAGAGTCGTTTTAAAAACGGCTCTTTTTTGTTGCTGATATTTTTATACTGTTCTTGCTGACGGGTTTATTTTATTGATTTTTAAAACTTCTTTTAAAGTTCCCGCATCGATATCGTATTTTTTGAAAAGAGTAATATCTTCAATTCCGGATTTCATTTTTGTCAAAAAAGAATGAACCGGTTTTTCGTGGGTTAATATCAGTTGATTTGGAGTATATCCTTTGAGTATGATATTATTTCCCTCTTGGTTAATTTTTTTAATAAAAGCAGCAATATCTTTTTCATTAGACTCCAAAATTTCCTTAATATGTTTTTGGGTAAAAATATTGGGCGGAGATTTCTTTTTAGTCGTTTTTTTAACCTTTTTAACAGTATTTTCGCCAATATCTTTTGAAATTTTTTCCTTTGTGGTTTTAATTCCGTTTTTCAGTTCTTCACCTATTGTTTTCAGACTTTTTAAATCGGCCTTTCGTTTCAGCGCAAGAGCGGCAGTTGCCGTTACTGCACCACCTGCAAACAAGAGCAGTTTTTTAAATGTTGACATTCCCTGATTTTCACCTGAATTTTGAGCAGGTGAAGGTGCGGATGTCACATTTCCAAGTGACAAAATCATTTCCCCTTTTTCCTTTCTGTTAATTTCCCCTAATCAATTAGTGTATATTTATATAAAGAATTTTTGCCGCGGGAAATTGTCATGTTTGTAAAAAAATATTACTAATCAACATTAAGAGGCATATTTAAAACACGTCTGTATTCGCTTCCAAAGTTCTCTCTCAGGAGGCGTCTTGGAATAATCAGAGGGAAAAATGTTTCAATTTTTTTATTGATAATTCCTTCGATTTCCTGATCTGAACCGGTATGACTGTCAAAAGTTTTTATAGCGGCGTTTCCGTGCTCTGTTGCAACAGAGCGTTCAAATCTGAAATTGTCGGGGTGTTTTCTGTCAATAACAATTCTGTCGGTATATTTCCCGTCATAACTTTCTAACAGAAGTGACGGGTGATTAACACCGTATATAGGTTCAACATATAAAAAATCACCGCTTGAATTTTTAGCGCTAAATATGGGAGATTTTTGCATAAGTTTTCCGCTTTTAATTTCAGCCCAGACATTATCAATATGGCAATTCATACATTGGACAAGTTTTTTTGATTTGGTTGAAATAGTTTCCAGTGATTCTGTTATCAGTTTGTCCTCTGCCCCTTTAAAACAGATATTTTTATTATAATTGCGGTTGTTATTAAAACTGTTGGTATATAAATTAACTTGCATGATACCTCCGGCTTTTTGTGTATAAAAACCGAAAAAAATATTTTTTGCCAGAATTTCATTTACAAAAAATATTTATCTGGTAGAATGAATTTAGCACAAATGGTGTGGGCGGTTGGCACTCTGCCGAACAAAAAAGATTAAATATCTTTTTTGTGAGAGGGGTAGCGCATCCGTGAAAAACGTGAGTTTTTCACTCCACATCAAAAATACATTGACAACTAAAACAAATGGTGTGGGCGGTTGGCACTCTGCCGAGGAAAAATGATTAAATATCATTTTTCTGAGAGGGGTAGCGCATCCGTGAAAAACGTGAGTTTTTCACTCCACATCAAAAAT
>CAMHMW010000136.1 GCA_946186335.1 uncultured Candidatus Melainabacteria bacterium | reverse complement strand
TAATCGCATTGAGATACTTTCCGACAGCCAGTTTATAGGAACCTGAAACCCGCAGTTTATCTGCTTGAGTTTTGAGATTCTCAAACATACTGAATGGGGTAGTCATATAACCTGATTTTGTTCTGTTACCGCTCAACTCTTTCTTCCTCTTACATATCTATAATAGAGGTTTTTCATGAGTGTAAGAACAACCATAAGATGTAAACATTAATCAACCATTGGATTTATTATCATTATTGTGCTATAAATTTATTATGAGAAAGTTTTTTATTGTTTTAGGGATATTTGCTATTTGGGCATGCTTTCTGCCGTCAACAGCGGAAGAAATTCAACTCGGAGAAGTTGAAAAAACTAAAATTGAACTCCCGAAAGTTGACTATAAAGCGGCAGAATCTATCGTCATAAGCGATAAAGAAATAATGGATGAAATCGTAAAACTTCAAAAAGAAAAAGACCTTGACGATATTGATAATCTTTGGAAAGGAACAGTAGAAAACAATCAGGTAATCGGTTTTGCACTTAAAAAACTTTCAACCCCCGAAAGCCAAAGACGTATTCATTCATCTCTGATGGCTAAAACACTATCAGCAATTGTTTCGGGCGCATCACTTGCTCCATCATTAGTCGGTGCGAACTATATGCTGCAGACAGGTTCATATGCTGCGGGACGTCTTGCCCAAAATCTTATAAACCGTAAAAATATTCCGCAGGAGGTTCCGCTCACGGATACCGAACTCATTGAACTTGCCGGACTTGTTGAAAATTTGCAGGACAAAATCATAAACGCTTATTACAACTATAAAGGCGCACTTGCTCAGTTAAAAGAAATCCGCTCACGTGAACTTCTTTATAACAAAAATTATGTAAAAGCGATGGATGAGGAGGACTTTTTGGAGATAGCAATTTCTTCCGCTCAGTATAAAGAAATGCAAATGGAAGAATATAAATACATGCAGCTTGCAAAAAAATATCATCTTGAACTCCAAAGACTTGCAGGGAAAAAAGTTGTTGATAACCTAAATTTGTATCAATATGATTATGATTCGGCGCTGATAGGAGGAAACCATGCTCAAAAATAAAATGATTCTTTTAACCGCATTATTTTGTATGGCAATCTCTCCGACTTTTGCTGAAAATCTGACCTTATCGGATTTAACAGCGCCAAAGCCTCCCGCATATCGTGTCGGGTTATCCGAGGTTCCTGAAAAAGAGTATATTCAGGCAATAGAACAACCGACGGCAGGAATTGTTGAAAAATATGCAAACCTTGATAACTCACAGACAGGCGACACAACTGATATGACTTATGCAGATTTGAGTATTAAACGTCTGTCAAGAGAAGTTGCACAGGAGCTGGAATACGAAGAAAAAGATATGGTTGCGGATATGTCACTTCTCTGGCAGGGCGCAGCAACCCAAAGCGATACAATAAATTTTGCACTTTATAAACTTGCAAACCCTGATGCCGATAAACCTGATGAGAAATCAATAAAAAAAGTTCTTACAACAATTGCAAGCATGTCAACCCTTGTCGGTGCAAGTATGGGAAATCCTATTATGGCAGGTTCAGCCCTCATCGGCGGAAACATTATGGGAATTATGGGACAGGATACAAAAGCCCTTAACTATAAATATACAAAAGTTAATGATGCCGATATGATTATCCTTATCAGAAAAGTTGAAGATTTGCAGCAAAAAGCAATTGACCTTTATTATGATTATATAAGTGCAAAAAAACAACTAGAGTTTGCAAATGAACTCGTAAAAGAACGTCAGACAAAATTTGAACTTGCTCAAAAAAATAATGCAGCAAGAGAACTAATTGTAATCACAGATGCCTATTACAGAGCCGCACTTGATAAACAACGCAGTGCGAAAGCGGAATTTTTCTCAAAACGTGCAGCATTAGAACAATTTGTCGGAAATGAAACCTTCCTGCAGTTTGAAGCGGAACTTGCGGCAAGAGAAAGCGGGGAAACTCTTGTAAAAGAACCTCAAAACGAAATTATTGAAGAAGAATATAATACCACAATTGAAAATGTGGAAAACTATACCCAAAGCCTTTCAAAAGGAACTATTCCGCCGGAGAAAACAACGGAAGACAAATCAATAATCAAGCCCGAATTTTTGGGAAACAATGAAACTGAAAATGACCCTGTTGCAATAAGACATTACGATTATTCCGATAGCGGTATCGAAACAACTCTGCCCGAAGAAGGCGGATATTACAGTGATTTTGCAACAGGTTTTGCGGTAGAAATGTCACTTGATGAGTTTTTTAACCCCGAAAAACCTGCAAAAGTGAAGAAAGAAAAAGTAAAAAAAGAGAAAACCCCGAAAGAAAAAATTAAAAAAGAAAAAGCGCCAAAAGTTAAAGAGGAAAAACAGAAAGAGCCAAAAACCGATAAAGTAAAAAAAGAAAAACCGGTTAAGGAAAAAGTTAAAAAAGAGAAAGCACCAAAAATAAAAGAAAAACCTGTTGAAGATAAAACCGTTTCCGAAACGGAAAATACTGAGGATACAATAAAACCGAAAAAAAACAAGAAAGAAAAAATTAAAAAGGAAAAAGTAAAAAAAGAAAAGAAAATTAAAGAGGTTTCCGAGGAAAAACCCAAGGAAGAAAAACCTAAAAAAGAGAAGAAAGAAAAAGATCCGTATCCCGAACTTCACGGACAAAAACCCATTCACACATATCCGAGAAATTCAACGAAAGATTTAATATTCCTGCACGGCAGAGATAAACACGGTATAAAAAAACCGAGTGACGGCGGTACAAATGCTGTTCCGGAAAAACCTGTTAAAGCCAAAAAAGGAGAAAAAACACCTGAAACACAGGTTCAGGAGCAGCCAAAAACCGAAACAACAGTCACAACAAAATCTGACATTAAACCTGTCGGAGCGGAAAGTTATAACATTCCGCAAAATGTGACAACAAACGATTTCATACCGCTTTTGGGTGCGCCGACAAAACCTGCGTATGTTCAGCCGCCGAATGAGTTTAATCTCCCGCCGCTGGATGCCATAAGAGTTCCCGACCTGAACCATGGCGGCTATTCTATTCACTCGGAATACTAATTCGCAAGAATTACAAAATATTATTCTGTGGTGGTGTTGAAAAAAAATTTTTTTGGTTTTAATATTTTCAGAAAGGGAATCTGAACTATCTATGAATAAAAACCTCAAAGCAATGGTAATGGCAGCAGGCATGGGTTCAAGGCTTGAACCTATCACACTCAGTATGCCCAAACCTCTCATACCGATTATGAACAGACCGCTGATGGATATTATTTTATCCGATTTGCGCAAATTAGGGGTTAAAGATGTTATTTCAAACACCTATTACTTTGCCGATAAAATTATTGACAGATACAAAAAGAATGACCTTGGAATAAATTTTAATTACATAAAAGAAGAAAGCCTGTCAGGAACAGCGGGCGGCTTAAAAAAATGCCAGCACTTTTTTGACGAGGGAGAAGATTTTATTGTAATTTCGGGTGATATTCTGACAAATGCCGACATAAAAGAGGGAATAAAAATTCACAAAAAATCCGGAGCGGTTGCAACCATAGGTGTTAAAGAAATTCCGCATAAACTTGTTCCGAATTTCGGGGTTGTGGTTACGGATGACAAGGGTTTTGTAAAAAGCTTTCAGGAAAAACCCTCTCTGAGCGAGGCAAAAAGCAACCTCATAAATACCGGTATTTATATTTTTAATTACAAGATTTTTGATTATATTCCTGAGAATACTTTTTACGATTTTGCAAAAGATGTTTTCCCGAAACTGCTGAAAGACAAGGCAATTAATGTATTCAGAGTTGACGGTTACTGGAGCGATGTCGGAACAATTTCTCAATACAAACAGGCAATACAGGATGTGTTTAACGGCTTGTGCAAGACAGGTAATCACAAGGTTCATGAAACAAATCTCGGAAACTATGTTGTCGGAAATTCAAAAATTCCGAACAGAGCGCGTTTTATGGGCAACTCAGTAATCGGGGACAACTGCAAATTAGGGGAATACATAATGCTTGATAACTGCATAGTCTTTGACGGTGCAGAGATAAAAAGCGGTTCTGAATACGTAAATCAGGTAATTTTGCCCTCTGATAACAGAACAATACAAACCAAAGGAACAAAGAAAGAAACTTTGGTTACGGTATAAGAGCATAAAAGGTTCTTGATTTTTAAATATATTAATGATAGTTTGGTAACAGAGCAACAATTCACCTCTCTGCGTTGAAAGAGGGCAGAATTTCAAAACGGGGAATGAGTTTTAGAAATTCGGGTGATGTTTGACAACTGAATAGTTTTCATCGTGGGTCTGCTGGCACTCTGCCGACGAAGAAAGATTAAGTATCTTTCTGAGGAGAGGGAAGGTAGCGCAGCTACCGCAAGCCAAAGCCCATGACAACTGAAT
>CAMHMW010000135.1 GCA_946186335.1 uncultured Candidatus Melainabacteria bacterium | reverse complement strand
TATGCTCCCTGCCGAAGAAACAAAAAGAGGTTGAAAAAGAAGGAGGGAAAAAAGATGAACTGGTGTTTAAAATATATGATAAAAAATATATTTTAAGCAAATCTGCGAAATAATTCTTCCACATATTAAAATATGTAAATTTCTTTTTCTTTTTAAATAAATAATTTAGAATATTACTACATAGTACTATTATGGAGGAATATTTAATGAAAAAATTAATCGGATTACTTGCAGGTTTGATATTGGTTTCAACAACTGTTGCAATGGCTGAAACAAAATTCACACCTTTAAACTTTGATGAAAGCAACACAATACAGGCAAATAACACAACAAAAGTTACAAATGCCACTGTTGATAAAAAAGGCACGGTATTGTTAGACCCCTCACAGGTTACAGGCGGAACAAAAATGCAAAACGCTATTCTTGACCTTGATAATGCGGAAACAGAAGTAAGAAACAAATTACTTGACTACAGAGCAAATTATAACAATATTGACCAAAA
This sequence comes from uncultured Candidatus Melainabacteria bacterium, assembly GCA_946186335.1. GTDB lineage: Bacteria > Cyanobacteriota > Vampirovibrionia > Gastranaerophilales > Gastranaerophilaceae > Zag111. The sequence goes on along the minus strand of CAMHMW010000135.1, from coordinate 3,953 downwards.
ATATCAGCTGACAAAAGAAGAAAGACGCGCTGCAAAGAAAAAAATCAAACAAGCAGAAAAGAAAATTAAAAATATGGAAAAAGCAAAAAACAAAATTCGTAAGAATTTTGAGCAAAAAAATAATTTGTAATTTTGTTTAAAAATTGATGATAAAGACGGGGAAAATAAAGCCCCGTCTTTTTTAGTTGTTAATTTGTTTGTGTTGCCTTGCCGATAAAAAGAAGTAGGGTGGGCAAAGCGTAAGCGTGCCCACCGCAAAAAGATCCCACCCAAGTCCTCCCCGGAAGGGGAGGAAAAGTAAGTTGGGCTTTCAGCCCAACAAATACCCTGTTCAAAAAATAAGGTAACTATATAGAATGTTACAGGTTAAAAGTACCGTCATTCTGAGCGAAGCGAAGAATCTATTATATAAAGCAGATTCTTCGGGCTAAAGCCCTCTGAATGACGAGGTTTTTGGTAAATTTGGTGCTAAAAAGTATATAATTGCCAAAAATAATGCTTGATTTTAAAAAATGTTTATAGTACATTTGTTCATGCGAAATGAAATAGCATTTGACACACGGTATGGGCTGCTAGCTCAGGTGGTTAGAGCACTCTGCCGAACAAAACGATTAAGTATCGTTTTGTGAGAGGCCTGATAAGGGTCTCAAATGCTCGGGTTGAAAATTAAATAAATTTGTGTAAGAATGTGAATAGCATTTGACACACGGTATGGGCTGCTAGCTCAGGTGGTTAGAGCACTCTGCCGAACAAAACGATTAAGTATCGTTTTGTGAGAGGCCTGATAAGGGTCTCAAATGCTCGGGTTGAAAATTAAATAAATTTGTGCAAGAATGTGAACAGCATTTGACACACGATATGGGCTGCTAGCTCAGGTGGTTAGAGCGCACCCCTGATAAGGGTGAGGTCGGTGGTTCGAGTCCACTGCGGCCCAGATTAAAAGAGGACAGGATTTTACCTGTCCTTTTTTACATGCTATAATACCCACATCAATAATAAAATTGAAAAGGAGATGTTATGGGCGAACAGGAAATAAAGACAATTTCTTACGGTCAAAATGTAAAAAATGCGTTTGGAAGTGTAATTGTCGGAGTGGTATTATTTATTTCGGCGGTATTGGTTCTGTGGTTCAATGAAGGAAATTGCGCAGCGAATAACAAAATAGCATCGTATGTAAACAAAAATGCAACACCTGTTGAGATTACATCCGTTGATAAAATCAACGATAACAAACTCATAACAGTATCAGGGCAGGCAGAAACGGCAGAAAGTTTGTCGGACGGCATAATTACAGTTCCTAATGCGCTTGCACTTAAACGAAGCGTTGAGATGTACCAGTGGGAAGAAGATAAAAAGACGGAATCAAAGACAAAAGTCGGAGGTACGACCACCGAAACTACCACATATACTTATGACAAGGTTTGGTCAGAAAATGAAATTGATTCGTCAAAGTTTCATAATACATCATATTCAAATCCTCCGTTTACTTTAAAATCCGAAAGATATAATGCAAAGACAGGTAAGTTTGGGGATTTTGTTTTAAGTGACGTTCAGACGGGCGCTATCGGTGATTTGGAACCATATACAAAACTCGCGCAAAATTATCAGTATAAAATCTTTCAGAATTATTATTACAAAGGGAATAACCCGCAGGCACCGAATATAGGTGATGTGAGAATTTCTTATTCTTATATGCCGTCAGGGGCAAAAATTTCCGTTATCGGGCTGCAGCGCAGCGATAAAACTATAACTCCGATGGTTTCGAAGTTTGGTAGAATTTATATTCAGTATAACGGCTTGTTGTCGCAGGCGGAAATGGTTGAAAAATTCAAAAAAGATAATGCGTTTACGACAAATATTTTCAGAGTTTTTGGATTTTTGCTGATGTTTATCGGGCTTAATATTTTATTGCGTCCGTTGTCGGTATTGTTGAGTTTTATCCCATTGTTTGAAAAACTGGTGTCTGCAATAACCGGCGGAATTGTATTTTTGATTTCGATAATTTTGTCGATGGCGATAATTGCGGTTGCGTGGCTGTTTTACAGACCAGTTGCGGCGGTTTGTCTTTTGGTAATAGTTGTTGCCCTTGCGGTTTTGATAAAGAAGAAAATTTGGCAGAAATAGTTGAATTGCATTTTCTCCTACAATGGGGAGGATGTGAAAAAGCAGATTTGGGCATACTTGCTCAACGATTAAGGGCGGGGTAACAACCCGGCATTTAACTTTAAATCTGAACCCGAATGAGGCTGTTAACTTTCGTGATGGCGGGGTCGTTGTTGAAGGTTTCAATAACGTTTTGCATATCAAGTTCCCTGCAAAGTTCCGTAATAACCGTAATATCCGCACAGTTACCTTCGGCAACTTCTTTTTGGACAATACTTGCCAAACTTATATTGTTTTCCTCACACGCTTTTCCGATTCGCCCGATTACCCCCATACTATTTTGGGTTGTTATTGAAAGATAATATTTATTTTCTGTCAATTTAATATCAATCATATCAGCTGTTTTGTTATGATTACATCTCATCATCGGCAGAATGTAATCGGTTTTTCCCAGTTCTGATGCTATTGCTAAAATATCTCCGACAACGGAACTTGCTGTCGGAAATTCTCCCGCACCGGGACCTGACAAAGTTATATCTCCGACAGGATGACCGGATAAACTTACTGCGTTTGTAACGTAATCAATATGCGCTAAGGTTTTTGATTTTGGTACAAGCATCGGATGAACTCTTACATCCGCTTTCCCGTCACGGTTTATTTCTGCTGATGCAATAAGTTTTATCTTGTAACCCATTTCGTTTGCCGCTTTCATATCTTCCGGTCTGATTTTTGTTATCCCCTCACGGTAAACATTTTCTATCTTAATTCTCTGTCCGAAAGCAATTGTTGCAAGGGTTGTAATTTTATACGCCGCATCAAAGCCTTCAACATCCCCTGTCGGATCGGCTTCTGCGTAGCCCAACTCCTGCGATTCTTTCAAAACATCCGAATAAGATGCTCCCTGAACATCCATTTTCGTCAGTATGTAATTTGTTGTTCCGTTCAGAATTGCTTTGATTTTGTTTATCTTATTTCCTGCAAGAATTGTTTTAATTGGCATAATAAGCGGTATTCCGCCGGCAATTGCCGCTTCATACAAAACAACCTTGTTGTGTTCTTCCGCAAAGTTAAAGAGTTCTTCTCCGTATTTTGCCAAAAGTTCTTTATTTGCTGTAACAATGTGTTTTCCGTTTAATATAGCGGTTTTTATAAGGTCAAACGCCGGTTCGACTCCGCCTATCAGTTCTGCAACAATCTGTATATCAGGGTCGTTAACGACATCATAAGCATTGTCGGTTATTATACTTTCATCCAACCCGTCAATGTTGCGTTTTTTGTTCTTATTTTTTACCGCAATTTTTACAACTTCTACATTATCAAAATTTTGCAGCGTTTTAAAAACTCCGCTGCCAACAGTTCCAAGTCCTATAAGTCCGATTTTTATCTTATTTTCCATAGGGGCATTGTAGCATATTTTTAAGAAAATATAAAGGAACTTAACATATTACTTGCAAAATAGTTTTTTTTACGCTAATATCCGAGTATCTAATGAATTACTAGCTAGAAAAGGAAATAGAATTATGGCAAAACATTGTGAAATATGCGGAAAAGCACCGATTAAAGCCGCTAAGAGAACTTTCTCAAATAAACAAAATGTACACACTCAAGAACCTAATCTTCATACGGTTAAGGCTGTTGTAAACGGTTCTGTTAAAAGAATTCAGGTTTGTACATCTTGCTTAAGGGCAGGAAAAGTTCAAAAAGCAGTTTAGTTTTAAACTAAAATTTGAGTATGAAAGGATGCACCCAAGGGTACATCCTTTTTTTTATAACGGTTTTTGTTTGTAAAACTGCAAAAAAAAAGACTTATTGTATTCAATAAGTCGTTGGAAAATCAATAGGAAAAAGGG
>CAMHMW010000134.1 GCA_946186335.1 uncultured Candidatus Melainabacteria bacterium | reverse complement strand
GAAAAAACGGATAATGCCGTAAGAGCAATAAGAGATTATATTGAAAATAATGATAATATTTCCGAATATGATATTTCAGTACAACTAGAAAAAGAGTTTAAAAATCAGGGTGCAAAAGGTTTAAGTTTTAAATCTATTGTCGCAAAGGATAAAAATTCCGCCCTTGCACACTATTCAAAATCTTCAAAAGATGAAATTATAACCGATGGAAGTCTTGTTTTGATTGATTGCGGAGCATATTTTAACGGCGGTTTGGCAACTGATATAACAAGAGTTTTTGTAAAAGGAACTCCGAAACCTTTGCATAAAAAGCTTTATACTCTTGTTTTGAAGGCTTTTTTAAATGCTTATAATTATGGTAAAACTCATACACAAAGACCGTTAACCGGTTTTGAAATTGACAAATCAGTCCATGAATTTTTTGATAATACCGATACGGAAGGTTTTGTATTTAATCACGGTCTGGGACACGGAATCGGAATAAATGTTCATGAATATCCGCCAAACCTCAGTACAAACGAAATTGCAAAAGTTCCGATTGAAGAAGGCATGTGTTTTTCAATAGAACCCGGATTATACAGGGAAAATTTCTTCGGGATCAGACTTGAAAATTCCTGCTATTTTAAGGATAATCAGATTCATTCTTTTGTAAAAATGAATTACGAAAAGAAACTCATAAATTTTGAGATGCTGACCGAACGGGAAAAGCAATGGTTAAGTGAATTTGAGGTTAGATAATGGAAATAACAAGCGTTAGTAACGAACTGGTAAAAGAAACAGTAAGGCTGCAGCAGAGTAAATACAGAAAACAAAGCGGGAAGTTTTTGCTTGAGGGTTATAAGGCAATTAAAGAAGCGCACGATTTTGGAATTACGTTAGAGCATATTTTTGTTCAGAATGAAAAATCAAAAGAATACGATTTTGCAAAAGATATTGTAATTAACACAAATTCCGCCGTTTTAAAAAAACTTGCCACAACGGATTCTGTACCCGAAGCCGTCGCTGTCGGGGTTCAGAAAATTTATAATAAAAACATACTGAAAAATTCTAAAAAAGTGGTGCTTCTGGAAAATATTAAAGACCCGGGGAATTTGGGAACGATTATCAGAACCTCTGTTGCTTTCGGAGCTGATGCAGTTGTTTTGTACGGTGACAGTGTAGATATTTATAACCCGAAGATTGTGCGTTCATCTGTCGGTAATCTCTGGAAAATTCCCGTTATTCACATAGAAAAACAAGAGGAACTTGAAAAAGAATTTAATGATTTTGAACGGGTTGCAACACTACCGAGAAGTGCTAATTATCTAAAAACGTATTCCCCTGAATATCCTATATTGGTAATGTTCGGGAGTGAAGCGGACGGGTTGTCTGACGAATTGATTAAATTTTCAACAAAATCAGTAAAAATTGAAATGGCAGAAACTGTTGAATCCTTAAATCTTGCAACATCAGTAGCTGTTGTATTATATCAGTTGTTTATATAATATTACAGTTGTAACAATACCGGCGGGGCAGGGTTGAAAAATTCGGGGTTATAAATTATAATATTAGTTAGAAGTATAAAATAGGGATTTTGGTTATGAAAATGTTAAATAAGAAAAACGGTTTTACTTTACCGGAAGTATTAATAACAGTGGCGCTGATAGGTGTTGTTTGTGCTCTTGCAATCCCTTCGCTCGTTCAGAATGTCAGAAGAATTGTACTGGATAATTCTGCAAAAAAACAAACCGCATCTCTATCACAGGGGATGACACTGCTTGCTATAAAAAGTCCGCGTCTGAATTATAATACAACAGAAGCATTTGTAAATGATTTTCAGGAGTTTTTCAGAGTGTCAAAAGTATGTAATTCAAGCAAAATTGCGGAATGCTGGCCGACAGAAGAGATTACGCTTGCAGATGGCAGTGAATATTTAATTAAAAATGCAAAAACAAAAACTGTATTTTTGATGAATAATGTTGACCCTGATGGAAATGCTGCTAATTACGCAAATGATAATATTGCATTTATTACGGCTAATGGGACTTCTGTGTTGATTAATTACAACAAAGACTGCAACCCTAATATTGGCGATTCAAACAGAAATTGCTATGTTGCGCTGGTTGATTTGAATGGTGAAAAATCTCCCAACAAGGTTGGCGAAGATCTTTTGCTTGTTAATGCGAAAAACTTTGTTGTAGTTGATCCGAACGATGTTGAAAGTTCCGGTACTGCTGGTGCAAGAAGTTTTACTCGTTAAACTTGTTCTTTATCTTTTATGTTTTTAATACGGAGTTTCTGTATTAAAATGTGTATTGTTGTGGCTCAAAAATTATATCTTCTATGTTAAGACCAAATTTTTATTAATATCAAAAAATTTTATTCAGCAACTTATTATAAATATGCAAGATATTGTTTTATGTTCACAACAGATAGAATACAAAAAACCGATACCTCTTTATAAAGCGCTTGTCGCTCTCCACCGGACAGAACAAAACAATGTGCCGATACTTAGCGATGATGATGTTTTTATACATGAAGTTATAAAAAATCATGAAATATCGTCTGTCAAAGTAGTGAAATTTGTGGGTAAAGGTTCATCTGCCGTTGTTTTTGAAACAGAGGACGGGAATATTTTAAAACTCACAACAGGAAATCATTTCCCGTTAAATCGCCCCATCGAAGATTTTGACACTCCGATTTTCAAAAAAGGAAAAATCGGGAAAATAAGATACTATTTTGAAGAAAAACTTTATCAGCACGGTTTGACAAACGGATTTGTTGACATCGTCAGAGATATGATTAAGCAAAAAGGTTATAAGACGTATGATCTTTATGATATGGATATTCAGCAGATAGGTATCTCAAAAGAGGGAAAACTTTATCTGCTTGACCCTGAGTGTGCAAAATACAAAACTCTGTTTCACGCACTATTTGATAAGTGCGGACGTCTTTTTACAAAATTATTTTAGAACTATCGCAGGCATAACTTCATATTTGCAAGCCCGAGCAGTATATTCCCAAAGTTACAGTCCAAAAGAACTTTTAACAGATTATTCGGATACAGTTCATCAATATATTCGTGCATAAGAATATTTTTAATCGGACTCCATCCGTTTTCGTGGGGGACATAGGTTTTCCCGTCGTAATATATTTTTCTGTTCAGTCGCTTATCACGGTTAAACGTAATGTAATCGCTTATCCCCAGTCCTCTGTCAGTGCATATTTCACCTCTTAAAAGTTTTCCTTCTTCATCAAGTGTTATATGCAGGGTTGTCTGTTTTGGAATTTTCAGATTCCAGTCGGATTCGTTTTTATAATAATCTTTAATAAAAATTTTAGTTTTTCTGCTGTCGGTTTTGTCAATAATAAAGCCGACAGAAAGATTTTTAAACTGAAGTTTAAGCGGGGTTTTCATACGGGAATGTTCGGGCATTTTCCTTATAAAGAGGACAATTTTCCCCAGCAGAATTCTGATATCCTCTTTTGCTAATTTCCCGTCCTGTTTTTTTATGGGATTTGTCGCATCAGGATATTTCCCGGCATTATTGCAGTAGGTTTGCGTATCGGATAGGTATATTTTGTTATCCTCCGGCATTTAAACTGTTCCCTTTCTAGTTTCCCCTTATATTATTAAACAATTCCTGCCCGTAAATATTGACCAGGAGTATATTCGCAATATGTTTACAGTATATACTATCTTTAATATTTTGTAACAAAAAAGGAAAGTGCAACAAGCACTTTCCTTTTTTGATAAATTTAGTCTGTCTTAGAGATATTTACGAATATCTGCTGTAATTTGTTCTTTTGTTAAACGGTAGTGCAGATAGAGTTCATTCAGCGGAACTCTGTCAGTAAACTCTTTATATCCGCCGTAATTAAGAACTTTCATATTTGAATTACCGTAAAATCTTGTAATTTTTTCACCAAAACCGCCGTCTAACATTCCATCTTCAAGAGTTATTACAAGCCTGTGGTCACGTTTTAGATTTTCAAGAAGTTCAACATCAATTCCCGAAATAAATTTCGGATTTATCAGTGTTGCATCAAAACCCACCTCCGCCTTAATTTCCGCTTTAACCTCTTGTGCAAGTCCGAAGAAATTACCCAAGCCGATTATTGCAACTTTTTCTCCGTGAGATACGAGTTCAAATGTATTTAATTGAGAATAATCGGTGTTATCTTTCACTCCCGTTGAAACAAGCGGAGTCGCTGGAACTCTTATTGCAACGGGGTATTCATTTTGGTTATAAGAATATTCAAGCATAGCCAGATATTCTTCTTTGTTAGTCGGTGCAAGGTAAACCATATTAGGAATGTTGGAAATAAGCGGTATATCAAACGAGCAAAGGTGTGTTGCATCCGCGCCCGACAGACTTCCCCAATATACAAGCATTGTAACGGGTGAATTATTCAGGCATAAATCCTGTGACATCTGGTCATAAGTCCTTTGAATAAATGAACTCATTACGCAAAATATCGGTTTTGCTCCCGTTTTTGCGAGTGCAGAAGAATAAGCAACGGCGTGTTCTTCTGCTATACCAACATCAGTGTAATTTTTACCCAAAGATTCTC
>CAMHMW010000133.1 GCA_946186335.1 uncultured Candidatus Melainabacteria bacterium | reverse complement strand
TGTAAAAATAAGTGTAAGTAATATCCCAAGTAATTTCTTTATCATATTTATCCCTCTTTCTTTGTGTTTATTCTAGCACATTATCAGCCTTTTGTAAAATTTCTTCAATATTTGAAAAAATTCCTGTATTATTGTAATATAACTTTATCAAAATCTTAGTAAAAGGGAGAAAATGTAATGGAAATCAAAAATATTGCTGATATAGGTGTTTTCGGAGGCTCAGGTTTTTACAGTTTTCTGGAAAACATAGAAGAAATTAAAGTTGACACCCCGTACGGAGATACAAGTGATGCCGTTTTTGTCGGAAAAATCGGCTCTCACAGGGTTGCGTTTATGCCAAGACACGGCAGAAACCACTCAATCCCGCCTCATTTGGTTAATTTCAGAGCAAACGTATGGGCTATGAAGCATCTTGGCTGCAAGAGGGTAATTTCGCCTTGTGCGGCAGGAAGTCTGCAAAAGGATGTAAAACCCGGGGATTTCGTTATTTGTGACCAATTTGTTGACTGGACAGACGGAAGAAAGTCAACATTCTATGAGGGTCCTGTTGTTCAGCATCCGTCCCCTGCCGATACTTATTGCCCCGAGTTAAGAGAACTTGCAATAAAAACCGGTAAAGAACTTGGAATAACTATTCACGAAAAAGGTACTGTGGTTGTAATCAACGGCCCGAGGTTTTCAACTAAATCAGAATCGGCATTTTTTACAAAACAGGGGTGGGAAGTTATTAATATGACTGCCTTTCCGGAAGCATATCTTGTAAAGGAACTTAATATGTGTCCGTTAAATATTTCGCTAATTACCGATTATGATGCGGGACTTGTCGGCGATGTTCCTCCTGTTTCTCATGAGGCTGTTATTAAGGTGTTTAATGATAACGTGTCTAAATTGAAATCATTATTATTTAGTATGATTGAAAAAATACCTGCTGAAACATCCCGTTGTGAATGTGGAAAATCTGCAAATTTAGACATATAATACGAGGATATTATGGGTAATTTTATTTTATTCTTAATAAGATTGTTTAATTTATATTTGTATTTCATATTAGGTGCATGTATTTTATCGTGGATACCGAATATAAATCCTGAATATCCGCTTTTCCATTACATATTTTTAGCCGCAGGTGCGGGTATTGTTCCGCCCGTATTGGGTTTTGATGTCGGTCCTGCCGTTATAATGCTTTTGTGTGCATTAATAATGATGGGACTTGAAAAGTTATATTTAAAATTCTTTGCACCAAAAGAACCCGAGATTGTTGTTATTACAAAAGAACAATTAATGGAGCAACTGAAAGAGCAGATTAAAAACGAGGAAGAAAAAAATAATGGCGATTAAAATTATAATAGCGATAGCAAATTGTTTTTACGTATATATGTGGTTAATCTTTATAAGATGTTTTTTGACATGGATTCCGAATTTAAACTGGGATAACCCGATTTTGTTCGGTTTAAGAAGTGCAACAGATTTATATTTGAACCTGTTTAAGAAGATAATACCACCGATAGGCGGAGCAATTGATATATCGCCCATTGTAGCGATGTTTGTACTTGTTCTTATCAGAAACGGTATAATAAGACTTGCAGTACTTATTATGGCAGGATTGGGAATGGTATCATGAAGATTGTTATATACGGTGCAACTGATATGGGATGCCTTTTGGCAACCGAGTTTTTTGAAGATCACGACATAATTGTCATAGATAAAGAGGAATCAAGAACGGAAGAATTTGACAAACTTGATATTAGTTTTGTCAAAGGTAATGCAACAGATATTTCAACACTAAAATCAGCAGATATCTTAAATGCAGATGTCTTTATTGCCTGTACTTCCCTTGATGAGGCAAATATTGTTGCCTGCCTTACCGCAAAGAAAATCAGCGGAATAAGGACTATTTGTTTTGTTTCAAATGAAGAATATAAAAACGCAATGGAACCGAACAAAATGAATGATTATCTGGACGATTTTTATATCGATTACGTCATTTGGCCGGAGGAACTGTTAACGCAGGAACTTTTCAGAATTGTTACGGTTGCACATGCTCTTGATGTCGAAAATTTTGCTGACGGGAAAGCAAGACTTCTGGAATATAAGGTTAACCAGGCATCTCCTATTGTCGGCAAAATGGTAAAAGACTGCGGATTTACAAAAGATACCATTATTGTCGGAATAAAGCGCGGTGATTTATTGTTTATTCCAAACGGACTTACCGAAATTAATGAAGATGATAAATTGATATTTATGGGAACTTCCCGTTCTTTGGATGTCCTTGCGGGAACTTTTTTCCACGACAGAGAGCAGGTTAAATCTGTTGCTATTGTCGGAGGCGGAAAAGTCGGGTTTATGCTTGCAAAAACCCTTGAATTGATGAAAATCAGAACAAAAATTATTGAAAAGAATTATGACAGATGTGAGGAATTGGCGGAAGACCTTAATTCTACCGTTGTTTTGAATGGTGACGGTACTGATTTGAAACTTTTAAACGAAGAGGAAATCGGCTCTTGTGATGTTGTAATTTCCGTTACAAATAATGATGAACGAAATCTGTTATGTTCTCTGCTTGCAAAACAACTGGGTGTAAAGCGTGTTATTGCAAGAGTTTCTAAGGTCTTGAATATTCCGCTTTTTGAAAAAGTCGGAATTGATATCGCAGTTTCGCCCAAAACTTCTGCGATAAATGAAGTGAAAAACGATATTGAAGAAACTGATGTTGATATTTTGGCAACAGTTGAACAGGGTGAGGCTGAGGTCTTGGAAATTGTTGTAAAAGAGGAATTTAACAATAAACTCGTAAAGGATATTAGATTCCCGGCTCCTGCTATTATCGGAGTAATTCAGAGAAGAAACCGTGTTATTATTCCGAAAGGGGATACACAAATAAGACAACATGATATATTGATAGTCTTTACGATGGCTGATAATGTTGAAAAGATTAAGGGGCTGTTTAAGGTAGTATAGGATGCGTGTAAATTATATTTCAAACTCTTTGGGTATAATGCTTTCGGATATTGGTGTAGTTACCGTTATCCCGATTTTTGCAGCGTTGTATTTCAGAGAATGGAATTGTGTTTTGTCGTTTTTTGCTGCCGGAATTTTTGCGGTTGCTTTGGGAGATATTTTCAAACGGCTTGACAAACATTACAAGGATGAAAACTCAATAAACGATATTAAACGTACTGAGGCATTAACTGTTGCCTCTCTTGCGTGGATAATTTTCGGGTTTATTGCGGCAATACCGTTTATGTTTAACGGCTTTGGTATAACGGATTCGTTATTTGAGGGAATTTCAGGTATAACAACTACGGGTGCAACGATTTTGACATCTTTTGATATTCCGAAATCTCTGTTGTTCTGGCGTTCGTTTACCCAGTGGCTTGGCGGTATGGGAATTATTGTCTTGTTTGTTGCAATTCTGCCGCAGTTTGCAGTTGCCGGTCGTCAGATGTTCTATGCGGAAGCACCTGGCCCTACTGAGGAAAAGATTACCCCAAGAATACGAAATACCGCATCTGCGTTGTGGATTGTGTATTCCTCTTTGACTTTTCTTTGCGCATTGTGTTTGTGGCTTGCTAAAATGCCGTTATTCGATGCGGTTTGTAATGCAATGTCAACCCTTTCCGCAGGCGGCTTTTCTCCTCATCCTGAAAGTATAGGCGGTTATCATTCAAATGCGATAATCTGTATTGTTACCGTATTTATGTTTATAGCAGGCGTCAGTTTTGTTACACAGTCAAAAGTTTTGACAAAACTTGATTTAAGACTTTTGTGGCGCAGTGAAGAATTAAAATTTTATATCAAACTGATGTTTGGGGTATCGGCAATTATTGCGGTAATTTTGTATTTTAACGACCATTATTCCTTGGAACATTCAATATCTGCTGCATTATATCAGGTATTGTCTTTGTCAACTTCAACGGGAAGTTCAAGCGAGAATTACCATTTATGGTCGTTAGATGCCAAATTGGTACTGTTTTTGACTTTGTTTATATCATCGTGTTCGGGGTCAGCAGGCGGCGGTGTAAAACTTACCAGATGGCTTCTTGTCGGTAAATATATGAAAAATGAGATGTACAAAATTCTTCATCCGAATGCTGTTATGAGTATAAAAATTGACAATAGAGTTGTTTCAAATGATGTTTTGAAACAAACTATGTTTTTTATGTTTTGTTTCTTTATTATTTTTGGTGTAGCGGCGATTTTAATTACATTTAAAGAACAAAATCTTGTTATTGGTATTTCTTCATCCATTGCATCATTAGGCGGTATAGGACCTGCTTTTGGTTCTGTTATTGGTCCTTTCGGTAATTATTCATCTCTGTCTGAATTTACAAAAATAATTCTTATTATAAACATGCTTGTTGGCCGTCTTGAAATAATACCGTTTTTGGTTCTTTTCCATAAAGATTTTTGGACAAGAAAATAATGCCGTACGCAGATTTATGCTTCAACTGACAACATAAGTTCTTTTAATTGTGACATAGTTTTGCCGTTATTTTCAAGACATTCCATTTCAAATAATGCTCTTGGCATTTTGTCTGTTGCTGCTGTCGGATGAGATTCTATAAAGGCACTTTTCAAGGCTTTTATTATATTGTTTCCTATCGAAGTTCCTATTGCATATCCCTGATAGCCGTCAATATGTGCATTGGTAACATTTCCGTTTGTTCTGATATTAACCTGTTTGTTGCCTTTTATGTTTTTAAT
>CAMHMW010000132.1 GCA_946186335.1 uncultured Candidatus Melainabacteria bacterium | reverse complement strand
TATTGAGATTTGTGTGATATAATACAAAAAAGGAAAAGCGTTTCATGAAAAAATATTTTATAAACAAAAATTCTGATAGTCTTTTATTATTTTTTACCGGATGGGGCTGTGATGAGTACGAATTTGAACATTTAGAAGCAAATTCGGATGTATTGATTTTATACGACTATCTGGATATGAACCTTGATTTTGATTTTTCAAAATATAAGGAAATAAATTTAATCGCTTTTTCGGCAGGTGTTTTTGCGGCTTCTGTTTTTGATTACAATTTTAAACTAAATAAGAAAATCGCAATAAGCGGAAATCCGTACCTTTTTGACGAACATTTCGGACTTTCTAATGAAATTCAGGATGTTCTTTATAACATAACCGAAGATAATGCGGAGGCTTTTGCGAGAAATTATCTGGTTAAAACTGATAAAGAATGGAATAATTTTCATATTTCAAAAAGGACATTAGAAAGCTGCCGTGATGAATTTGACAGCCTGAAAGCCTTGTATATAACAAATAAGCAAAATATAAAAGATATTTTTGATATTGCAATAGCGGGCGAGGAAGATTCGATATTTAATGTTTCCGCACAAAAAGAATTTTACGGTGAAAGACTAAAGGTTATCAAAAACGCACGTCATAATATATTTTTCAAAATTAACAGTTACGGGCAGATATTTGATTTGAATATATAGTTTGGGGTAACAAAATGAGAAAATTTGTTTTTGTGATTTTTATAATATGTCTGATGGCAGCAGTTTTTTCTCCCGTTATGGCGGGTGATGATGAGTTAAACCCGCTTAAAAACAAAGAATATACCCAAAAAGATTATTTTGATTATTCAGTTGTGCTGACAGAATTTCCGAAAGATTACTATTACACAACCGTTAAAATTAACAAATCAAAAAATCGCATTTTAATCGTTACGGATAAAACGGATGCAAATAAAAACGCATCACGCGGTTTGTTTTTCTATTTTGCCAAAAACGAGTTTGCATATCCGCTCGGCTATCTTGAAAGTTCAAAGCCGTTTTCTGTGTCAAAGAATTATCTTTATATGTCTGACAAGAATGATATCATAAGATTTTATATGTCCGATAAAGATATGAAAATTATAAAATCAAAAACGGCAAAAACCAGAGAAAAAACAGAGAATGTAGGGTTTGTGACAATAGAAAGTGCGGATAAATTTGCCGGTGATTTCGGAGAAGCTGCGGGAGATGATGTTGTAAAAGCGAAAATGGACGGGTTTTATTTTGAATATCATAAACCGTTTTATAAAAAGAAATATATAAAAAGTCTGATGAGAGAATGTATAAATGACGGGGTGAAAACACAGGTTCAGATGTATTGTTGCGTGGTTAAGAAATTACACCCTTAATTTCAATATTGAGTAATTTTTGCTTAATCAGATTTCCGTACGCAAACCCGCCTAAATTTCCGCTTTTTGATATAACTCTGTGGCAGGGTATGATTATCATAATCGGGTTTTTGTTGCATGCAGAACCGACCGCTCTTTGAGTGTTCGGATGTCCGATAATTTGTGCGATTTCAGAATAACTTTTTGTTTTGCCGAAGGGAATTTTTTGAAGTTCACTCCATACAAGTTTTTGAAATTCTGTTCCTTTCGGTTTCAGTTTTATATCAAAACCTGTTCTTTTCCCTGAAAAATATTCGTCTAACTGCGTTTCAATTGATTTGTTTTCCGAGTTTGATTTTGGGGCTTTTTCAACAAGTTTCAACGATGTTACGGTATCGTTTTCGCAAACGATTTCCAAAATTCCGACAGGTGATTTGTAATAAGATTTTCCCATACCTGAATTTTACAACAAAATTACTTTGTATAAATTTGTAAAAATCTGTCAATTTTTTATCCGCAAAAAACTTTATATAAATATACGGGGATAAATTTTAGGGGATATTATGGGCTCAGAAAACACGATTAAAGGTTTTGACTCTGTTTCACAATATACACAAAACGGTCAGCGAATAGTTAATGAATGCCGGCAGACTCTTGAAAAGATTAATGTTCCGATATGGGCAAATTATAAAAAGAAAGATGAGCCTGAAAATTCCGTCAGTACGGAAACAACAACAACTTCAGCAGATACCGAAAATGCCGGTACCATTAAAAGAAAACAAAGTTATACACGGTTATCAAATCCGGCAAACAGAGCATATACAAAATTCGTAAAATTGGAAAATCATTTTATAAACTCTGCATCTTCTTCGGAGGGTGGTGTAAGTGATACAACAATATTAAGCACCGGCAGAATTGTTGAAACAATGGAAACTATTGATGAAGCAGGGAAAAGACACCTGTCATTTTTAACTGAATCCGCACCGGAAAGCGGCTGTGTTTCAGGTTCCGTAAACGGTTACTACGAAAACGGTACAAGCGGTAACACTTCTATATTTTTGGGTAATGTTCAAAATTCTTGGCAAAATAAGAACAAGGATATTTATACAAAATTCAATGCAACCATCGGTGTTAACAGCGTTATAAATAATCAGTCCCGGCAGGAACAGAATAAAGTCGTTGGTAATGTGTCATTTGACGGCAGATTAGAAAAGAAAAAAATGATATATGGTGCCGGTGTGGAATATAATTCATACAGTAACAACTCTCAGATTTTGGATATACACGTGGCGGGGAAATATAAACATGGTCCCGGTGCTGATTTAACAAGACGTACGACTATTACAAAAGATGATCAAACCGGCGAAAGCGCTACCGTCAGCAGTATGAAACTTAAATTAGATATTGTAAGTAACAAAACAGATGATGATGATAATCAGCCAAGTGAATATAATCCTTTTTCGTTTGAAACAGGCGGAAGTGCGCTGCCATCGGAAGTTACAGAGGTAAACGACAATGCCCGTCAATTAGCATCACAATATGTCAAACCGAACAGAAAAAACGGGTCAGATTTGGATTTTGAATACACCGAGAATAAATGCGGTATTACTTATGAATATAATCATAATGTTGTAGATAAACAAGATAAATTTTTATCTGTTGCACCGGTTATCGGGGTACACGATTACACAGACCAAACTTTGAGTGATAATAACGAATCGCTTGAGATGACAGGTGGTTTGGTAACCCAGTTTGGTTCAGCAACGGCAAACGGGCAGACAATTTCGGGTTCCGTAACCGCAATGACTGATAGAATTGTAAAAAGCGGTTCTCATCCTTATGATTCAAACTACTTGCTTGCAAATGTTCAGTATAGCAACACGAAAGCAAAACTGAATGCCGAAATTGATGCCGGAGCACTTAAATCAGGTGATGTCGGTGTCAGATATGTAAACCTGAACGCAGAAAAACAGATGAAAAATTCAAGCCTCGGGCTGAGTGCAGGTATTGCAAGATTTAAAATAGCGGATGAAAGCAGTAATTTATACAACGTAATGGCGACTTATAAATACAACATTCCTTATAAGACAAAAAAATAGGGGTAGAGAGCCATACTTACGATTGTTGTGTCAAATGTTAAATTACAAACAGTTTGATACCTTACCACAGACTGTTTGAGATTTTTCACATAAATATAGGTTTATAGTATAATTTGTGTATGGAAAATTTTAATGCTATATATTGTGATTTTGACGGGACAATTACGAAAGAAGATTCGGTTAACAAATTTTTTGAGATGTATGCTCCCGAAAATTGGATGGAGTCAGAGAAACTATGGATTGAAGGCAAAATTTCTTCAAGAGAAAATGCAATTATTCAGGTCGGTTTACTGAAAAACGTTTCTCAAAAGCAGTTGGATGAATATATTAATTCTATTGAAATTGATGATTATTTTTTAGATTTTGTCGAATTTGTAAAATCAAAAAACATAAAATTAACAATCCTGAGTGACGGCTTTGATTTATTCATTAAGAAAATTCTTGAACGTTATGATTTGGATATTCCGTATTACGCTAATAAACTTATATATAAAGACGGGAATTTTGGTATTGAATTTCCGTATTACAATGAAAATTGCGACAAAAAGGCAGGCATGTGTAAATGCCAAAAGGTTAAAGAGAACAGTTTTTGTTATATAGGTGACGGCACAAGTGATTTATGTATAGCATCGAAGGCGGATTTACTTTTTGCCTCAAAAAATTTGCACGAATATTGTAAAAAAAACAACATAAAACATTCACATTTTACATCTTTTCGTAATATTATAGATACATTAAAAGAAGGGAATATTAAAAATGCGTAAAAATTTTTTTATTACTTTAATCATTTTTATTTTGATATCAGTTGTTCAACCGGTATTTGCATGGGATGTTAAGACAACTGATGAACTGCAAACTCGTATGAATGCTGTTGGTTTCAGAATTTTGAACACTAACAGGGTTGAAAAACGATTTACTTTTATGGCAATCAACAGGGTTTATACAAGAGATTTTTGGACAGATGTCAGTTCCGTTAACAGAATAGTATGGGTTAAACCTGTTGTAATTCCTTATATAGACAGTGATGATGAACTTGCGGCAATACTGAGCCACTCTCTTGCGCATGGTGTTGATACTTATGATGGTGTTTTGAGAGGTTATGTTTCAATATTAAATTATTGGGTTGCACCTAATAAATATGACCTGAAAGCAGACAAAACGGCGGTAGATTTTATGGTTAATGCAGGCTATAATCCTCTTGCTCTCATTACAATAATGAATAAAATAGGTAAACAATACAGATATGATGTATTCTCAAATCA
>CAMHMW010000131.1 GCA_946186335.1 uncultured Candidatus Melainabacteria bacterium | reverse complement strand
TAACATATTATTTCAAAAATAATATATTATTATATATATATTTACAAAAATTAACTTATATGTGATAGAATTTTTTTAAGGGCAAAATGATATGAAACAAATTTTTGTATTTTTTATAAAAATTTATCAGTTTTTTTCAAAATTCACTCCGAAGGTGTGCAGATTTGAGCCGACATGTTCTGAGTACACAAAACAGGCGATAATGAAATACGGGGTTATAAAAGGTTCGTGGCTCGGGGTAAAAAGAATTTGCCGTTGTCACCCGGGAAATCCGGGCGGATACGACCCTGTTCCGTAAGTTTATTTAAATATTATTTATAAATTCAACAACTTCTTTTAGTGAATAAATGTTTTTCTGTACAAGAAATTCTTTTTTTGTTTGTTGTTTTACGTATGATAAATTATTGCCGTCCAGAAAATCCTCGGTATAGGGTCTTAACATAATTGAGGGGATTACAACAATATTGCATTGAAGGTCTTTTACCGTCCTTATCAAATCATCAGATGTGATAAGTCCCGCAACAGTTATATCTTTTCCCCAGTATTCCGATTTTACGGGAGCAATTTCAACCGTTAAGTTCTTAATTTTGTTTAGTTTTAATGATATTTCTTCAAACATTTGTTTTGCGGCATAAGAGCAGGCAAAAACTATTTTATAAGGTTTAGAAATCTTTTTGGGCAGTTTTAATTTATAAAAATCGTCCAGAGTTAACCTTAAAGAGCCGACTCCGTCGTCAAGTTGGCAGAAATTTCCGTAATATTTTGCCTTTGGAACAGGTTTTTCTGCCAGCAGGAAAAATTCATCAGAACAGCATACCCTTTTGTATTTTGAGGCAATTTCTATTGTTTCTTCTGCACATTTTTTGTCAACCTGTCTTAAATTATTGAGATTATTTTCCCCCCTGAATTGAGTGATTCCGACAGGAACGATAGCAACCGACAGAACGGTTGTTTTTAATTTCGCCAAATCTGATAGTGTCCTGTCAAGTTCCGCTCCGTCATTATATCCGGGACATAGGACTATTTGTGCGTGAAACGGAATTTTATTTTTTCTGAACCATTGAAGATTATCCAACGCTTTTCCCGCATTTGGGTTTCGGAGCATTTTTACTCTTAGTTCAGGATTTGTTGTATGTACCGAGATATAAAAAGGTCCGAGGTGCATCCTTTTTATTCTGTCTTTATCCTCATCTTTTAGGTTTGTCATTGTGATATATGTACCCTGCAGATAAGAAAGTCTGTAATCGTCATCTTTTATATATAAAGTGTTTCGCAAGCCTTTTGGCTGCTGGTCAACAAAACAAAAGATACAATGGTTTAAACAAGGCTTAACTTTGTCAAAAACGGCACTTTCAAAAACTATTCCCAAATCTTCGTCATAGTCTTTTTCTATTTCGTATTCTTCAATTTCGCCGTTTGCTTTTTTGATTTCAAGGGTAATCAGTTCTGATTTCATATAAAAGTTATAATCAATCATATCCTGCATTTTAATGCCGTCAACAGAGAGAATTTCGTCACCCTTTTGAAGTTCCAGTTCCTCGGCTATTGAATTTTTGATTACACTATTTACTGTTGCGCCCATTTTCTTTTTCCAGATTTTCAACAAGTGTAATAAAGTTTTTATATTCGCATATTGTGTTATCCAAAACTATTTTTTGGTAAAAGGTCAGCGGGGTATATTCATCATTCAGAATTTTTTCCGCATTTGCTTTGTGCAAATATGCGTGTTCTTTTATGTTTTCAAAAACTTCTCTGCATTCTTCTTTTGATAAAACAGAAAGACAGGACAGTTTTAATCTTGCATCTGTTAAAAACTGCAGCGGGTTGTTTGATAAGGTATCCAGAAGAATTCCTTTCAGACCTTTAACCCCGTCTTTTGATATTGAATAGTAAACGGACAATTTTCCTCCGTCAGACATTATTTTGGCTGTGGTTATAAAATTTTGTTTTTCCAGTCTGACAAGAGCGGGTTTTATTGCACCGAAACTCGGGGTTGTATATGCCCCGAAATTTTCTTTAATGTGTTTATGGATTGCGTACATCGTCAGGTCACGATTTAGCAGAATATATAAAATAATAGCATCAAGCATAAATATAGAATAACATTAATAATTGATTTGGTAAATATTACATTTTTTCGCAAAAATATTTATTTTCGGTTTTATGAATAATATGAGGCAGATTAATTTTTTACAACCGAATGTAAAGTTACCGTTCAGCGAGGTTAGTGGGTCTTTTGCATATCGTCAGCAAAAAGCGGCGGAGCTTGTTGATAAATTGTACAGGGACTTGATGCCGAAATTTAGGCATGGAGAACTGCCCTTTGATGAGGTAAAGTTATCAGTTAAAAATGTTTTAAAAGGACGTGGCAGAGTAAGGGTTATACATGATGAACACGGAGAGTATATGGGAGCCTCCTATTTTACATTTTCAGAATATACATGTTCAATAAGCGGACAGACTTTAGAAATGCCGCCTAAAATAAAAAAACTTACTCCCTGTGATTTGATAACGGTTTTACACGAGTTTCAGCATATTGCGGATGCCCTTTTTCACCCGAAATATATGGCAAGAACACAATTTTTATATTTAACAAATTTATTTCCGTCAAAAGAATTGGATAGATATACAGAAAATGTTTTATACAAAGTGGAATATCCGAAAAATGTCAAAGATAAAGTTCATAAATTAAAAATTTTTAAACAGAAAACACTTAAATTCTTAGAAGATAAAACTATTGAAGAGCAAATTGACTTACTTCAGGATTCCCGCAAGTTTTTGCAAACTGAAATCCAGGCGTATAAAACCCAGTTAAAGTATGCGAAAAAACTTGCTAAAAAAGGTTATGATATCAGTAATGACGATTTACAGCACTGTGAAAGAAAGATGTTATTGCAGGAAAAACTGGATATTCTCACACATATTGCAGCAGATATTATAAAAGGCGAACGGGCAAAAATGAAATAATTACGGACGGCAGAGTTTTTTTGCGACCTCTCCCACCGCACTCCCTTGTATAATCGGCTGGAATTGTGCGTATCTGTTATAATCTCCGTTTATAAAATTATCCTTATTCCCGTATGAATCTATTGTTCCGATTTTATATTTTTGTTTTCCGCAGTCAAGGGTGTACTGGCTTATTGTATAACTTATTTTTCTTCCGTTGACGGGTTCATATTGACCTTTGTTATACGCTTTCAACAAAAATGAAAAACCGTAAATATCTTCTAACCCTATCACTCCGTCAGGGTTGATGTAGTTGTTGTCGGCAACTTTTACCCATTGCGTTTCGTCACTTTCCTGTGCCGAAAAAACAGGAATGGTACTTAACAGTATTATTAATAGCAGAGCATATATCTTTTTCATACTAATAATTATAATTATTATTTTTCAGAAATCATCATTCACTTGTTTTACTTATTTTTGATATAATTTTACTATGATAGATAAAATTGTTACAACACTTGAAAAGGCAAAACAACCGCAGAGTGATTTTGTAAAACTTATGGATTCTTTTAAAGATCCTTATATTGTTTTAATTGCGTGTATTTTGAGTCTGCGTACAAATGACAGAACAACATATCCCGCAACCCTGCGTATGCTTGAACTTGCCAAAACCCCTCAGGAAATGATGAAGGTAAAGGTTGAAGATTTGGAAAAGGCAATATATCCTGTCGGATTTTACAAAAATAAAGCGGGGCAAATTATTGAACTTTCAAAAATTCTTGTTGAAAAATACGGAGGGAAAGTTCCCTGCGATATTGATAAACTTTGCAAATTTAAAGGGGTCGGAAGAAAAACTGCAAATCTTGTATTATCTGAAGGTTTTAATGTTCCCGCAATTTGTGTGGATGTCCATGTTCACAGAATTTTTAACCGTCTGGGTTATGTAAAAACAAAAACTCCGGAGGAAACAGAGTTTGCTCTCAGGGAAAAGTTACCGCAAAAATACTGGATTCCCATAAATTCTTTGCTTGTTACACACGGTCAGAATGTTTGTAAACCCATAAAACCTTTGTGCGACAAGTGTCCTATTAGTGAATATTGTTCAAAATTAATATAATTGCATTTTGTTATATTTAAGGTTTATATTAAAAATGAAGGGAGAAATTATATATGATGTTATTGTTAATATCGGTCTTATTGCTTGCGTTGATTATCGTATTGCAATGCCGAACAACCGGTGAAGAAGGCTCAAAACAACCCGGTCAGGATGAGGCATACGAAACCGCAAGACGCGGGCCTGACGAAAAAATTGAAATTGTTACAAAAGACAATGCTTTCCAGAATATCTTTCTGGGGAATATATTTAATAAAATAGGGGCGGTCGCAATACTTGTTGCTCTTATTTTCTTTATAAAACTTGTTTCTACAATGATAGTCATTACTCCGCTTGTAAAATTCGGAATAGCCTTTATAGCAGGCATGTTAATGATTATAGGTGCTTTGAGAATGCACACGAAAGAAAAACTGAAAAATTACTCTGAGGTGCTTTTGGGAACGGGTTTTGCAACTTTGTTTATTACGACATTTTGCGGATATTCTCTGTTTAAAATTCTAAATCCGATAACAACCGTTGCCGTCGGTACTATACTGTTATTGTCAACTTATGCGATAGCGGATAGAATGAAAACATATTCAATGATTGCAATAGGGTTAATAGGCGGTTATCTGACTCCGTTTTTATCAGGTGCGGAATCAACAATTGTCCTTTCCTTTTTAATATTTTTAAATATGGTTTCACTTGTATATACTCTTAAAAACCGTAAAATCAGATTTCTAAATATATTTAATCTTATTTTAACCATGTTGATTATGGTTGTTTATAATTTTGTCAACCGTGTTGATATAATTTATCCGATAGTATTGTGGGGTGTCTATATTGTGTATGATATTCTACGTGATAAATCA
>CAMHMW010000130.1 GCA_946186335.1 uncultured Candidatus Melainabacteria bacterium | reverse complement strand
AACAATACAAAAAGATAATTTTTGGAAAGCATGTAAGGAAAATGGTATTGTTATTGTAATAACAAAATATCCTCTTAAAATAAAATATGAAAAAATTCAGGAAACAGCGCAAAAATACGACGTAAAAATAGAATTTTACGGTGCGACAGGAGAAGTTTTAAAAACGAGTTATCATATTCCATTGGACATAAATGGAGAACAGAATCCGGTGAAGAGCTTTATTAATTGTTTCCATGCAAATAATTGTGTTATGCTCAAAAAAGGCAGGTTATATCCTTGTACAGTTGCTCCAAATATTGAGCATTTTAATAAATATTTCGGATACAATCTTGAATTAACCGAAAAAGATGGAATAGATATATACAAAGCTGAAACGGGAGAAGAATTACTCGAATTCTTATCTAGACCAATGCCGTTTTGCAGGTATTGTAACATAAAAGGGCGTACGTTTAATCATCCTTGGAAGCAATCAAAAAGAGAATTGAGTGAGTGGGTAATTTATGAGTAATTTATAAGTTAAAAACGCAAATTTCGTGCTATTATGAATGTAATATAAGGAGAAAGAAATGAGAATAACCGTAATCGGAACAGGATACGTAGGATTGGTAGTTGGAGCATGTCTTGCAGATATGGGTAACGACGTTATCTGTGTTGATAAAGATGCACAAAAACTTGAAAAACTTAAAAACGGTATTATACCGATTTATGAACCGGGACTTGACGAACTGGTTAAATCAAACGTCTTGGAAGACCGTCTGACGTTTTCGACAAACTTAGACAATGCAGTAAAAGTATCGGAAGTTTGTTTCATTGCCGTTGGAACTCCGCAGGGTGAAGACGGTTCTGCCGATTTACAATATGTATATCAGGTTGCAAAATCAATTGCAGAATCCATGAACGGATACAAAGTTATTGTTGATAAATCAACCGTTCCTGTCGGTACTGCTGATAACGTTACAAAACTGATAAAAGAAAATACTACATACCCATTTGATGTTGTTTCTAACCCCGAATTTTTGAAACAGGGTAATGCGGTTGACGATTTCTTACACCCCGACAGAGTTGTTATAGGTTCAAACTCCGAAAAAGCAACAAGAATTATGCAGGATATTTATGCACCGTTTTTCAGAACAGGTAACAGGGTAATCGTTATGGATGTAAAATCCGCAGAAATGACAAAATATGCGGCAAACTCTTTCCTTGCTACAAAAATATCATTTATGAACGAAATTGCAAACTTATGCGAAAAAGTCGGAGCTGATGCCGAAATGGTGAGGGTCGGTATGTCAACCGACAGCCGTATCGGCAACAGATTTTTGTTCCCCGGTTTGGGCTATGGCGGAAGTTGTTTCCCCAAAGACGTTAAGGCTCTTATTAAAACAGGTAACGATAACGGCTGCGACATGAGTATTGTTAAAGCCGCTGATATTGCAAATAAAAAGCAACGACAACTTTTCTTAAACAAAATTTTTGCAAAATTCGGGAAAGATTTGGGCGGAAAAACCTTTGCAGTATGGGGACTTGCTTTTAAACCAAAAACAAATGATATGAGAGAAGCTCCCGCAATAACCGTTATTAATGAACTTTTAAAATGCGGGGCAAAAGTTAAAGCCTATGACCCAAAAGCTTTTGACTGCGCAAAATTCTATTTTGAGGATAAAATTGAGTATTCAAAATCAGCATACTCGGCACTTGAAAATGCTGATGCTCTGCTTCTTTTAACAGAATGGAACGAATTTAGACGTCCCGATTTTGACAAAATGAAAAACTTACTGAAAAATCCTGTTATATTTGACGGCAGAAACCAGTATGATGCAAGCCGTATGCAGGAAAAAGAAATTGAATATTTCCAAATCGGGAAAGTTTAAGGTAACGATATACAATGTTACAGGTTAAAAGAACTGTCATTCTGAGCGAAGCGAAGAATCTATTATATAAAACAGATTCTTCGGGCTAAAGCCCTCTGAATGACGAGGTTTTTGGTAAATTTGATGCTAAATAGCACATAACCAAGTTTAATTTCTTCAATATTCTTCCACCGAGCAGGGGAAAGCAACTTTGTAGGTTGGGCTTTTAACCCGACGGTTTTTCATCCCTTCAAAATTGTGATATAATTCTTTTATGAACGATATTGAAAAAAATTACGAAGATTTTATTTCAACCGTCAGCCATGAACTCAGAACGCCGCTGACATCTATCAGGGGGTTTTCCCAAACTATGCTGGCATCATGGGATAAACTTGATGATGAAAATAAGAAGAAGTTTATCAAAATCATAGAAGAACAGTCAAACCGGCTTATTCACCTGGTTGAAAATATGCTGTCTGTCACAAAACTTCAAGGCACTAACAATATTGTTTTTAACGAATTAAATATTAAACCTGCAATTGAACAGGTTATATCGGTTGTAAAAGCACAATATCCAAATCAGGAATTTGAATTTAATTTCAAACCGTCAACCCCTAATATTTTTGTTGATAAAGACAAATTTCAGCAAATCATGACAAACCTGATTGAAAACAGTGCAAAATATTCGCTTGGCGGAAATATAACCGTTATAAATACAAAAATTGATAACAACAAAGTTGTAATAGAAGTTTCAAATGTCGGTATAGGGCTTGATGAAGTAGATTACGACAAAATTTTTACAAAATTTGCAAGAATAGACAATCCGCTGACAAGAAAAGTACAAGGCAGCGGACTTGGTTTATACATCACAAAAAATCTTGTTGAAAAAATGAAGGGTGAAATCTCCGTAAAATCAACACCTATTGAGGGAACAGAATACAGTAATATAACCTTCACCGTTAGATTTCCTATATTAAATATTGAAGAACAAGCGAGGATGAAATGCAATCAGTAACACTTATTATTGATAAAAGACTTGAATTATCCACCAAATACAAAAAACTTCTGGAATCAAAGACCAATGCTGTCATAATTTCAAAAGATTTAATAACCGCAATTAAAATCATTCAGGACAAAGAGCCTGATTTGATAATTATTTCAGACAGTTTTGATGATGACTTATCGGATTTTTGCAAGCAGGTCAGAGCATTAACATATAACATGCGTCCCGTTATTGTTGCAATGTCAAAATCCGCCGACCGAAACGACAGAATAAAAGTTTTGGAAAGCGGAGCAGATGATTTTCTCTCTGAACCCGTTAGTTCAGATGAATTTAAAGTCAGAATGACCGCACATCTTCGTCGTGAATACGAATCAAATTCTGACGGGAAAGAACTTTTGCCAAACAAAAATTACACAATGCGTGCCATAAAAAGAATGCTGTCCGAACAAAACGAATGGGCAATATTATATATCAGTATTGAAAATTTTGAACAGTATAAACAGGCATATACCGAACTTGCCTCGGATAAACTTTTGCAAACCTACGGGGCTATTATAAAAGCATCTTTGGGGGAAAATGATTATCTGGGTAAGTTAAGCGAAAATATTTTTGTTGCAATTACTGATACATTTAAAGCCGAAAAACTTGCACGTTTTCTGATTTTTGCTTTTGATTCGGTTGCAAATAAGTTTTATGCCGAACACGATTTAGACAGAGGTTATATGATTTTGCAGGGTGATGAATACGCAGGATGCCGTGCAAATTTTGTTCACTCAACCATCAGCGTTATAACAAACGAATTTACAAAATACAAAGATACCGCACAAGTTTTAAACACCTTAGTTCAAATTCACGAAATGGCAGATGTTCCGGCACGTTCAAATTATCTGATGGAAAGACCCAAAATTGAAGGGGTTGACTCAGTTCTTTCAAAAGAATACAACAACAAAATTTTGATATTTGAACCCGATGATGCCCTGAGTGTTTTGTTAAATACGATTTTAAATCTTCAGGGGTATAAAACAGAAATTGTAAACGAATACAAAATTCCGCAGGAGGATGATGTTCCGGCTTTGATTATTGTTGATGCGGGAGATTTGGAAAAGAAAAACGGCTTAAATCTGTGTTACAGCCTTAAACAACAGGACAAATTTAAAAATTCAAAAATAATTGTGACCTCAATTATTCACGATAAAGAACTTGTCCTGAATACCGGTGCTGATTTATATCTGCCAAAGCCGTACGAAATTCCAAACCTTATTAAATGGGTTAATGAATTTATGAAAGAGTTTAATATATAGGATTTGTTTTATGGAAGTATCGGTTACCGTTCCTGTTTATAACGTAGAAAAATATTTACCGAGATGTCTGAATTCAATTTTAGACCAAACCTTTAAACTTGATTATGAAATTATTTGCGTGGATGATGGTTCAACCGACAACAGCGGGAAAATTCTCGATGAATATGCAAAAAAATATCCCAAAATTAAAGTAATTCATCAGGAAAATTCAGGATTATCGGAAGCCCGAAACACTGCTATGAAACACGTTACAGGCAAATACACAATGTTTGTGGATTCTGACGATTTTATCGCAAAAAACACTCTCGAGGGTTTATATAATTACGCAGAAAAACACAATTCAGATGTCGTTGTTTTTGATTTTTTACGCTCTGTTGACGGGGTAAAAAACGCCATAAGACAACATTTCCCAAATATCGCACAAAAATACGGGGAATCATCTTTCAATGCCGAAACAGCAGATGCGTTTGTTTACAGATTTTTCCCCGTTGCAACAT
Source organism: uncultured Candidatus Melainabacteria bacterium (assembly GCA_946186335.1). Lineage (GTDB taxonomy): Bacteria > Cyanobacteriota > Vampirovibrionia > Gastranaerophilales > Gastranaerophilaceae > Zag111. The sequence continues at coordinate 356 of CAMHMW010000130.1, read as the reverse complement.
GGTTAAAATTTTATTCAACTGATTTGATTAAAGATATTTCATTTGTAAAAGATTTGAATAATCAGGATGTTGTCCACTGGGCAGAAGTTTATGTTAAAGCAAAAAGAATAAATTACCTGCCAATACCATATTATTGTTACACAATAAACCGCCCCGATGCAATTACCGCAATAAAACACAGGAAAGTTTACGATGTATTTAAAGCCTTCGGTATGGCAGAAGAAATTCTGACAAACAGCGGTTATTTTGACAAATTCAAATCAATTCATTACGCACATTTCACCTGTAATCTTGTAAATATTCTGCACAAAATCAGCCCCGAACTTCAAAAAGAATTTATACAAAAAATAAAAGAC
>CAMHMW010000129.1 GCA_946186335.1 uncultured Candidatus Melainabacteria bacterium | reverse complement strand
CTTCCGAGTTGGAAATATGGTATTTTAATTGGGACTTTTTTGTCCCAATTTAATCATCGCCATAATATAGAGTATATTTGAATTGTAGTCTTTGCTCAGATTTATATCGGACTTTTTAGTGACAGAAAGTGGACAAAAAGTCACCTTTCGTCCCGTTACAGTCAATTCGTATAAAATCGCTATTCCCTAAACACGCTTAGCGAATGAGGCTAACAGATTACAATTGATACTGCACTATAAAACCCATCTGGTGACGCACACTGTTTTAGTTGTGTCGGGTTAAAACCCGACCGGTTCTTTAATTATTCAAAATTAGTCATTTACAAATTTATAAACAAGAGCTGCAAGTGCGCCTCCAACTAAGTTTGCACCAATTGTAATAAGAACTGTTTTTACACATGCTCCGCCAAAAACAATTGCAGAAAGTGCAACAGCCGGGTTAAATGCACCAAGGCAAATTCCGCCGACAGCAAAAGCACCCACCATTACGGTTGAACCGATAGCCAGACCGTAATATGAATTACCCTCTGTTTTGGGTGATGTTGCAGTTTGCAAAACTACATAGCACAATGCAAATGTAAACAGAAATTCCGCAACAATTACATTAACAATATCAAAGCATCCGCCGCTTGTAACCGCAGCCGCAGCAGGTAATTTTGTTGCAGCAAGTGCCGCTACAACACCGCCTAAGATTTGGAACAGAGCATAGAATATCCATTGCTTCCACTCCAAAGCACCTCTGATAGCGGCAGCCAATGATACAGCAGGGTTATAATGTCCGCCTGAAACGTATCCGCCCGCATAAACCATAATCATCAATGCAAAACCGATAGCCAGCGGTGCAATAACTCCTTCTCCGCCCCACAATGCGGTTGCTGAAATCGTGAATACAAGGAAAAATGTTCCGATAAATTCAACCAAATACTTCTTCAAATTTTCCATAAAATCCTCCTAACTTTTGATAATACAGATATAACATATATTTGACATCTAAGTATTACTCTGACGACTATATTATTATACAGTTTTTTAAAAAAATAATTAATATGTAAACTTTTTTTAAACTTTTTAGCAAATTTTTGTATTCACAGGTCTTAGAATAATATCAAATATTCTGTAACAGGACTTCAATAATGAGAATTTATAATATAAATCCGATAAAATTTACGGGGCAAAGACAGGACAGAAAAACAGTTTCCCAACTAAAACAGGATAATAAGTACGATTTAAACTTAATAAATCAGCGTAATATATCAGAGGCTATTGATAGTTTAGCCAGGACTTCCGACGAGGATAACATCAGATTTTTAATAGATGTCGGCGAAAATCTCAAATACGGCACAAATATTGACTTGGGCAAAAAATCATATAATGACTGGAAAACAAAACTGCTGGAAGCCATTGATAAATCAATATCGAACGCTGATGAAGATGTAAAAGAACGACTGAGCGAAAGAGTGGAAAAACTTAAAGAAATTCACCCTTTAACAAAAACAGAAGAAGAAATACTGGAATTAAGAAAATCCCTGTTGGATAAGGTTGATTATGAACAGTTAGAAAATATACCGAGCAATAATATAAAAAGTTTACCCTCAAACCTTGATTATTTTATTGTTTCATCAGAAGTACCCACTGTTCAGAAACTCTACGTTTTAAAACGGTTAAACTATTTCATGAGTGATGAATACAAAATAGATCCTCAACTTGCTGACAAAAAAACTCAGGCACTTGCGGAAATAGTAAATGATATTGTAATTGACACCCCCGAATCGGAAATTCCGAATATTAAAGCCGTAAACCAAAGACAACATGGTTCATGTGCCGCAATTTCTATCTGCCGTAAAGCACTTGCCTATGAAGATAAGCCGAATTTCGTTGATATGGTTATGTCAGAACTTGATGCAAATCCTTATATGATGGTTTATGACATATCAAAACTCGGAACAAATACCAAAATAAAAACTCCCAAAACCGAACTTGATTTTGATTATGCGCTTTCAAAAGGTTACAGAATAATTGATGCATCAGCCCTGTACTGGATGAATATAGGAGATACCGAATTTTCCAAAAATGAAGCCGCCGGTATGTATTCGCCTTTTGACAAATATTTCTTTGATACTTTCCACGATTCCCACTTATTACCTGATTTTAAAGATGAGGAATTAGTAAAAAATCAGGAGTATTACAAAGCCTTATTAAAAGCAAAAGAAGCAATCGGAGCATATAAAAGAAGTGATATTCTGAAAAAATACAAAAAGTCCGAACACTACCGCAACAGAGAAGATACAGTAAATCAAATTAAGGCATACAATAAGCGCATAAATCAGCTTATACAACAGGTTTCACCGGATATAACCGTTGAAAAACGCCGTCAGATAGTTTCTGATTTGCATAAACTTGAGGTAAAAGATTCCGAGTCGGCAGAAAAAATTACAGATTACAAAAAAGATTTTCTGTATCTTTCAAACGAAACAAATGATGTAAAAGCCGAAAAGATAAAAGCATTTTTATCGGTTAGTCTGGATGGTAAAAATACAAAAATTCTTAACAAAAACATTTCTGAAATCTTAGATTTAATAGAAGTTACAAACGGACTTGCCAATATTGGCAGTCGAAAAGAGTCCTATTCTTCAAGAGAGATACAACGTGCAAAGGCTTTATACAATGCGGCTGGCGCATACAGAACATCAATTTTGACAAGACTTGAAGTCCCTGATGAAATGATTGATTTAATGGTTGCATTTGGTGTTAAAGACAGAGAATCACTGATTATTGATAATATGGAAGAACTTGCCCAAAAATATGATAAGGCTGTTGAGGAAAAAGGAAAATTGGAAATTCTGTCAAACACGGAAAACCTTGATGATTTGCCTGATGATGAAAAACCTGAACTTATGTCCAAAACCCAAAGGAAAAAGAACTACGTAAACGAAGAAATTTCAAAAACTCTTGCCAAAAATTTCCAAACGGAAAACGACCCTGAAATTCTTTCAATAGCGTTGCGGGAAAATAAAAACTCTCTGGAATATCTTATGACGGACTGGCTTGATGATTTTTACAAAGCAACTTTGGCTGTAAGCCGTAAAAATCTTCTGAGTGAAGAAATTGAAATGGTTAAAAATGCAGTTGACGAGGATAATACAGAAGTTCTGCTGGGAATAGCAAAAAATCTTCAGACCAAACCCAACAAAAAAGCAATATCGAAACAATTGGGAGAATACATAAAAATTCTGAAATCAGACAACTGTACAAATGAACAATATCTGGAAATTTACAACCGTGTCGGAAAACGAAACCAAATGGAAGATTGTGCCGATAATTTCAAAAAACTGTACCGTGCCTTATTCATAGATAAGGATGAAAGAATAATAAAAGGGTTTAATCAGGTAAACGGATACGATCCTGATGTTCCGCTTGAAATAACTCATCAAATTTATAACGAACTTGGAGAGAGGTTTAATACTACATCAATGATGATTTCGTCATTGCAAAAAGCTCTTGAAGTCCGCACCGAAAACGGGAACATCTTAAATACGGTAATAGGCAGGGAAATTATTCTGAAAAAACTTGAAAATATTAACGAAATAGTTTCCGAAAATGATTTGCGCAGATTCCAGAAAAAATTTAACAAAATTGATTCGCTTGTTTCCTCATACAGCGGAGAACGAATGAAAATGAAAGACTTACCGGTGGAATTGAGAACTTTCACTCCGCACGAAAAAGAAGTTCTTGATGCGGTGGAAACTGTATTGCCGTACTGGTATCGGCAGACAACACGAGCCTTAAATCTCCAGTATAAACAGATAGAAGGACCTCTTAGTGAGTTAAACAGAGATGTCGGAGTTAAGACCGGAGAATCTTTAGTATGGACTGAAGGGGACAGCGGTTTAATGAACCGTCAGCAGGTAAAAATCATTGAACACATGACTGACAGACCATACTATATTGAAGAAAATACCCGTTATGCTTTGAACAAACTGAAAAGATTACCATATTCAGGAATTTCATCAACTTCCGTTGACCATAAATCTCCCGCATACCACGCTCAGTATATTGCAGATATAAAACCTGTTCCCGTAATAAATATCAAGGGGAAAGTTGAAGAAAAAGAAGCCGTATTTCACGACAACACATGGGGTCCATGTGAACACGAAAATACATGGACAGACAGAAACGGTATGCTCAGAACAGACTACGCAAGAGAATTTGGCGGGGTAAACGGTTATATTACGGATAACAAATATTTGTCAGGCAAATTATCCGATAATATGGTAGGCAGACTTGGAACGAGTAAACCTCAAAATATTAACAGCAAACGATATAAACGTCTTGCCGGCAATATGAATCAGGAATACAAATATCCCATGTTTAATGATGTTATAACAAGCGGAGAAAGTCCGCTTGCAAAATCTCACGTTATTGATATCAGGCAAGCCACCCTGATTAATCCTCTGTGGTATTTCAAAGATTTGGAAAAAGCGGCTTCTCAAATGTCATACTATGATGTCAAAGAAACCATAAACAAAGTTGAAACGATGTCAGTTTTGGCTTATGACGAATTTGAAAGGATTGAAAAAAGAGTTTTCGGTAAACCGCCTTTTGATAAAGGTATAAGAACCAAAAAGGACTATGATAATCTGCCTGCCGATGACCCGTTAAAAGTGTTATTTGAACAAATCGCAATAATAAAATCTTACAGTGACATTCCCGATATGAAAATCTTTTATAAAAAATATACCTCAGCCGAACTTGTCGATTTGAAAGGAATGATTAGCAAAGAAGCACGAAAGAATTTCAATTATACTTTTGGAAAAAATCCTGAAATTGCGGTATATGGCGCAGAACGTTCAAGAAAAATGGTAACTGCCGTTTTAAAAAATTTCCTCAAAGAAAATAATATTAATCTTACAAAATCTCAGGAATACAGAATTATAAACGCTCTAAAAGCTCCTGACAGGACACAGTTTGACGGAAGTTTAACAAAAACAACCGTCTTGATGAGCGAAAGTTTTGCTCAGTGTTTAAGTAAATCAACTCCTGA
>CAMHMW010000128.1 GCA_946186335.1 uncultured Candidatus Melainabacteria bacterium | reverse complement strand
TTGACTTGAATGAAAAAGAACTTGAACCTGAGTTGTATTTAATTCATTTTATCGACAATTTGTCGGCTAAATTCGGTAAAATTAACACCAGATTACTTGAAAAAGCCTAAAACTTACTCAAAAATCAAGTCTTAATGTACTATTGTAAACAAATTAAATAAAAATTTACGTTATGAAACATTTTGAGTCATGGAGCATGGTTTTATGCTATATTAAAAACAAGGATATATTTAAAGAATAGTTTAGTATTAAGGAGATATTTAATGTCAGAATATTTGAGCAAGGAAGAGATTAAACAATGGAGAAGCTCATTAGAAAAAATAACCTTAGAGGAATTTGCTGCAAGATTGGGGAAAAAAGTTGAGCAAAAAAAAGAAACTAATGACTTAATTGATATTGTTCTTCACGGCAAACCCGTTATATCGGAAGATACAAGCTGGAACGCTCCGAAAGTGGAACGTTTGAGTGCTATTGCCGACAAAGCTTATGAAAAAGAAAAAGAATTATATGTTTCACCATTTTCAGCTCAAAATCTGAAAATTGATAATGATGTAAAACCTGCAAAAGAAACCAAAAAATCATCGGCAAAGAAAACGACACCAAAATCTGTATTGCCGGAAAAAGTTAAACCGTCAAAGGCTGCACCCAAAAAAGCGGATAAAACGGTCGCAGCAGCAAAACAGATTATTGAAGACACCAATACTTCTGATTCTTTGAGAAATGAAGTCAGAGTGGTATTCAAAAAGGCTTTAACTGACAGAGAGCAGAAAGTTTTTGATTTCTTTGCTGCTCACAGAAATGAAATAGTTTATGCAAAAGATTTGGCAGAACTTTTAAATCTCCCGAGAGATTATGTTTATAAATATATTAAAAATTTGAGAGCAAAAATTGACGGAGAAGCATTGAAAAATGCCGATAAAGGCGGATTTGTATTATCCGTATAAAAGTTGTTTGTAACTTAAAGAGGTCGGTATTAACCGACCTCTTTTTATTTGTATAAATCAGTTATTTTATTTGATTTCGCATTTTGCCCCGACAAATTCAAGAGCCTGTTTTGTGAGTGCGGCTTCTTTATCAGAAACGTTAGTCATAATAATTGAGGGGGTGCGGTTCACCATATTTTGCGCAGTATAATATCCGACACCTGTTATCTGACGCAGGGTTGCCAGAACTGTTGCTCGGTTTTCCCCGTGATTTACAAGAACAAGTTTTCTTCTTCCTGTTGTTTTTTGAATTGTGTAGCGGTTATTTATTAGTGCAAATGCTGATTGGAGTGCGATAACAGCATCTCCAACAGTTACGTTTGAATAGTGCTTTTCTGCATATTTCCCAACAAGTCCCAAAATTGTTGTAGCTATTGCTCCGTATAATAATGCTGTAATCATAATTCAGATTCTCCTTCATTCTAAGGTTATCATATCTTTATGAACAGGGCAATCGGTTTGGGGTAAAAATACTCTGTTTGTACGGCAATAAAAAAGGACGGTTGTAAAACCGTCCTTTTTAAATCTGTGTGAAAAATCAAACTACTTGATTTCAACAACAGCACCAGCTGCTTCAAGAGTTTTCTTGATAGATTCAGCTTCGTCTTTCTTGATGTTTTCTTTAACTGCTTTAGGAGCTGCTTCAACTAAGTCTTTAGCTTCTTTCAAACCTAAGCCTGTCAAAGTTCTAACTTCTTTTAATACAGCGATTTTCTTATCAGCCGGAACTGATGCTAATACAACAGAAACTTCTGCATCTGCATCGTCTGCTGCTGCTGCGCCTGCTGCTGCGGGAACTGCTGCTGCAACTGCTACCGGAGCTGCTGCTGATACGCCGAATTTTTCTTCCATAGCTTTTACTAATTCAGCTGCTTCTAATAATGTTAATTTTTCAATTGATTCTAAAATAGATTCTACACTCATTGTTTTTCTCCTTTATTTTAATTTTTTGTTTTGTACTTTTTAATTGTTACCCTGAACTTGATTCAGGATCTGTTTTATTATGTTAATAAAACATTATGCTGCTTTTTGGTCTCTAACAGCAGCCATAGTTCTTGTAAGTTGTGACATAACTGCGTTGATAGAACCAACAATACCTGATGCCGGTGAATTGATTGAACCAAGTAATTTCGCATAAAGTTCTGTTTTTGAAGGAAGATTTGCCAAAGCCTTTGTTTCCTTCGCATCTAACAATTTACCATCCAATACTGCACCAATAATTTCGCATTTTTTGGTTTCTTTGATAAATTGAGCAACTGCTTTTGCGGGACTTACCGGATCTTCAAAACCGAAAGCAAGAGCAACAGGTCCTGTCAATTTTTCGGCTAATGCTTCGTAATCAGTTCCTTTGATTGCGATTTTTGCAAGGGTGTTTTTGGTAACCATATAGTCACCGCCGCCTTTTTGAAGTTCACGTCTTAATTTTGTGATTTCTTCAACAGACAAACCTTTGTATTCCGTAATAATTGCGACCTGAGCCTTTTCAATTTTTGCCTTAATTGCATCTATTTTTTCTGTTTTAAATGCTTTTGTTGCCATTTTTGCTCCTTTGTACTTTTGGGAAAATTTCCCAGTCTGTTTTTTATCGACCTGATTTTTGCAACTAAAAAAGATTTTGCTTTCTTAGTTCACCGCAAAATCTTACACATAAATCAATATTTAAGCTATTTATCTTTCGTGTAAAACCTCGATTAGCTGGCTTATTAAGGGTTGTGCATATTACATAATACAAGGCGAAGCCCGATTTCTATATGCCAACCCGCTAATTGTCTGCGGTCTGTATATTCATACTACAATAAAAATTTTTGAAATCAAGTGGTGGTAATAATTATTTACAAAAATTCGGCAATTTTTCATAAGGTTTGGTTTTTATAGATATATGGTAGTAGAAGTGACAAATCCCGCAAACAGCAATATGCACTACGGCGACAAACCCGCTGTGGGTGTTATTTCTGCGCCGGATAAACTTCCGAACAGGGTTTTATATACAAATGCGCAGGCAAACCGCGAATATAATGATATTCAGTATGACATTTATCAAACCCAGAAAGAACACGACAGATTGATTAAAAAGCCTAAAAGCAAAAAGGGTTGGTTTGTTGCACTTGGCATCATTGCTCTTATTACAACCGCAATAATCTTCCGTAAAAAATTTGGTGCTTTATGTAAGTCCGTTTTCGGTAAAATAAAAAATGTCTTTAAAAAGCATTAATCATCAACATCAAATTCTCTCAGTTGAGTGTATATAATCGGAGAAAATTCTTTTGTTGTTACAATATCAATGATTTTGTATGAATGAGGAATACCTGCCATAGATGGTGTTGATATGTGGTAAACCCCGTTTTGCATATTTTCCGAATTTGTGTGAAAGTGTCCCGAAATAACAGCCAGAACATTATCATGTTTGTTCAGCATTTCAAGATATTCTTCCGATTTGTATGTTTTGTGAGTTTTTAGACGTTTTTCGGAATCTTCCGGATAAACCAGCGGGTAGTGCTGGAATATTACGGCAGGTCTTTTTTTGCTTTTTGATAACTGTTTATCCAGCCATTTCAGAGTATCTTCTTTGTAATATCCGACAGGTCCCGGGATTATTTCTTTTGCACCGTCAACAATAAAGAAATTAAATCTGTTCTTTGAAAATTTGTAATTAGGCTTTCTTTGGGGGAAAAATATGTTTTTTTGTCTTATGATTTCAAAATAACGTACTTTTGATAAACCACCAGATTTATAAACGTCGTGATTTCCCAAAACTATATAATAAGGAACTTTTAGTTTCCCTGCTATTGATAAAAATGTTTTCAAATTTTTTACATTCGGCTCGTTTATGTTGTCACCCGTAAATACGACAAATGCGATATTCGGCTGATTATTAATATCTTTAATCGCGCTTTTAAATTCTTTTTTTGAAAATTCGTTATCCGCTGACAGGTGAACATCAGTAACCTGTATAAACTTGATTGTTTCAGCGTATGCTTTTGAACTTAAAAGCAGTATAAATGCAAATATAAATAATAAAAACTTTTTCATAGAAACTAACTTCTCCCTCTCTGCTATTATATCATAAAATTTTCACTGTGGTATAATTCTGTTAAGGCAGGTAAAAATGAGATTAGATAAGTTTTTAAAAGTTTCACGTTTAATAAAGCGCAGAACGGTTGCCAATGAAGTTTCCGAGATGGGCAGGGTATTTATAAATGATAACCCTTCAAAACCTGCAAAACAGGTAAAAGCGGGTGATATTATAACAATTGAATATGCAAACCGTACGGTGAAAGCAAAGATTTTAAACGTTCCGACAGGTAATGTAAGCGTTCAGGAAGCCTCAACTTTGTATGAATTATTAAATTAAGTTTTGTAACGAAATCTTTTAACTTTGAAATTAAGACTTTTCAAAACTCTTTATTTAATTATAGAGAGTAATAATGGAGAGCGCTTATGAAAGTAACAGGTTCAGATCACGTAAGTAAGGTTTTAAATCTTATATTAAATAAAGTCGGCAAGGCTGATAACGGCATAAAATCGGCTATAATTACCGGTAATGTTGACACAACGGGTGTCGGGGTGACTGTTGAAAACCCGAGAATAGCGGCACTTGAAAAACATTTTGCAGATGTCCCTGATTTTGAATATAACACGCATCAGGTACAACTTGTGATAAAAGGTGCGCTGATGGGCGGAGCAATTGAAGAAACCGCTGAGATATAAATATTAGCAAAATAAAAAAAGAGTGACTCTGATGAGTCACTCTTTTTTTATTTATTTTTTAACTATTGAGCTGCGTAAACGCTGACCTGTTTTCTGTCACGTCTGTGCGGTTCAAATTTAACAGTTCCGTCAATCAATGCAAATAAAGTATCATCAGAACCGATACCTACATTGTTTCCGGGATGAATTTTTGTTCCTCTTTGACGAACAAGGATGTTACCTGCTTTAACAGATTCGCCGCCGAATTTTTTAACGCCTAAACGCTTCGCTTCGGAGTCACGACCGTTACGGGTAGATCCCATACCTTTCTTATGTGCCATTTTTATTTCTCCTTTATGTTATTTCTACAACTA
>CAMHMW010000127.1 GCA_946186335.1 uncultured Candidatus Melainabacteria bacterium | reverse complement strand
CATAAAATTAAGATATGGGGAGTATATTATTAATTTCGGATAACGATGAGTTTTTGAACAAATATAAGAAACTGCTGAGCGCAAACGGTATCAGTTTCAATTACGGCTGCTCGGAAACTTCCGTCTTTGACCATCTGGAAACCGAAAACGTTGACATAATTATAATTGATGAAACTCTTGATTTTTTAAACCTTGCAACTGTTTTAAAAAGGATAAAATCAACTCATGAAAACATCCGGATACTTCTTTTTACAGACGGCGAAAAAATTAACGAACCTGTTTCCAGATATATAAACGGTTATATTATTAACTCAATGTCCGAAGATTTAATACTTTCCACAATTGACATCCATATAAAGAACAAACAGCACGCAGATGCTCTTTCTAAAAATAATAAGGCGCTTGCAGACAGTTTATACAGATTAAATGTGTTGTACGGAACAAGTTCTCAGTTTGCGGGAACTCTTGATACAAAAGAACTTCTTGAATATATGACGGAAGGGTTGGATAAATCCCTGAGTTTTGATTTGACAAGCACATTATCTTTCGGGTTTGAAAACGAACCTGTTTTGATTGTAAATTCACTCTATGACATATCCGAGGAACTCATGGATGCTCTAAAATTCAGGGCAATTGTCCATTACAAATCACTTTTTGAAAACAGGGCTCTGCCGTTTGAAATTGATGATAAGAATTTAAAAGCCATAAAAATAATTAAAAACCCGACAAACAAATTCACTTTTTCAATTTTTCAGTACGATACTATGTTTGCACCGATTGATTTGGGGGATAATTTCTTCGGATGTATAGAAATTTTTAAGGAAAAACCGTTTTCAACGGATGATGCAACCTATTTCCAAACAATAGTTCAGCAGGTTTCCCTGCCGCTGAAAAGTGCCGGTCTTTACAGACAAATTAAACAAAAAAATGAAGAACTTGTAAAACTTGAAAATATGAAATCAGAATTTATCTCAATTGCTTCCCACGAATTGAGAACCCCTCTGACTCCCCTGAAAAATGCGCTTAAAATTCTCTCAGGCGGCAGATGCGGAGAGTTGAACGAGGACGGAATAAAATTTGTTGACATGGCAAAAAGAAATGTTGAAAACCTTACCGAAATAATCAACAATATTCTGGATATGGATAAGATTGAAGCGGGAAAAATGGAATACTGTTATGAAACAATGAACATTCATTCCGTTATCCAAAATGTCAAAAACAGTTTTGACAACGTTGCCAAAGAACATTCCATAAACTTCCGTACAAACGAGCAGGAAAATCTGCCCGATATTTATGCGGATTCTCTGCGTCTCGGTCAGGTTTTGAATAACCTTGTTTCAAACGCTATTAAATTCACCCCCGAGGGCAAAAGTATCACTATTAAATCAGAACTTAAAAATGCTTATGATATCCATACAAACCCGCAATTTGAGGACGAGTTGAAAAATCTGAACGGGGAATATGTTGTGGTGAGCGTAATTGATGAAGGTATCGGAATTAAAAAACAAGACCTGACACGTGCCTTTGATAAATTTACCCAGATAGAAAATTCTCTATCCCGCAAAGTCGGAGGTACAGGTTTGGGGCTGCCTATTGCAAAACGTTATGTAAAGGCTCATAACGGGGCAATCTGGTGTGACAGCGAAGAAAACAAAGGCTCAAGTTTCCACGTCGCAATTCCCGTACTTGAAAAATAATCAGTAATTTAACTCAACTTTAACTCCGCCAAGCAAATTTGCATTACGGTCAGAAAACTCAACCTGATCTTTTCCATTATAATAAATTGCTTTTTCATTCTTGATATTTCTGATTTTTGAATTTGTTATAAATTCCATTAGCGCATGGAAAAATTTGGCATCTTTTTTGGATAGAACGGTTACTTCATCGGGTGCTGCCAAACTTTTTGCAACCATACAAATCAATTTGTCCTGCGCTTCGGTTGTATCAAAACTTTTATATACGTGTTCTCCACGCTGTATTGTTGTAACTATCAAATTTCCCTGAAAAGATATCGGTGATATGGAATTATACATATTTTACTCCTTATATTTTTGTTTGTGATTATAAAAAAGAAACACAAATTTTTTTGCTATAATATTTATGATGAACACACAAAAAAGAAAAATCAGCATACTCGGTTCTACAGGTTCAATCGGCACTCAGGCGCTTGAAGTAATTGAAAAACTGTCTGATAAATTTGAAATTGTCGCACTGACAGGCGGGAGCAACTCAAAACTTTTGAACGAACAAATCCGAAAGTTTAAACCGAAATACGCTTTCTGCAACAACAGAGATGAACTTGCCGGTGCTAATTATATGTCATTAGAGGATATTTGTTCAAATAAAGAAAACGACATTATCCTTGTTGCCGTATCCGGAAAAATCGGCTTAAAACCGACTCTTAAAGCAATTGAGTGCGGTATTGATATTGCTCTTGCAAACAAAGAAACTCTTGTCATGGCAGGGGATATTGTCATGGCAAAAGCAAAAGAAAACGGAGTAAAAATCATTCCCGTTGACAGCGAACACTGTGCGATACATCAGTGTATAAAAAATATTTCACAGGTTGAAAAACTTATTATAACGGCGAGCGGAGGACCATTCTTACACAAAACAACGGAAGAAATGAAACAGGCAACCGTAAAAGAGGCTCTCGCACACCCCAGATGGAATATGGGAAGAAAAATTACGGTTGATTCCGCAACCCTTATGAATAAGGGGCTTGAAATAATTGAGGCGCATCATCTTTTCAACATGCCTTATGAAAAAATTGAAGTGGTAATTCACCCCCAAAGTATTGTTCACTCAGCAATTGAATACAAAGACGGAAGTGTAATAGCACAACTCGGGCTGCCCAGCATGCACATTCCGATTCAGTATGCAATTACATACCCTGAACGCTATAAGGGAATAAAATCAAAAAGTTTCAGTTTTTCTGAAATTGCGCGGCTTGATTTTGAAAAACCCGATTTTGAAAAATTCCCGACCGTAAAACTTGCTTATTATGCAGGACAAACAGGCGGAAGCGCAACCGTGTGCCTTAATGCGGCAAATGAAGAAGCTGTTTTTGCATTCCTTGAAGAAAAAATAAAATTTTATGACATTTATAAAATTACCGAAAAAATGATGTCATCACATAAAGTTATGCAAAACCCCGCAATTGATGAAATCTTTGAAATTGACAAAGAAATAAGAATTAAAACAAGGGAAATTATTAAGCAACTAGGCATAAATTAAAAAATATGTTATAATATCGTCAACGGACAAGGGGATAATATGAAAAAAATACTTATTGTTGATGACGAACAGGATATCGTTGAAAGTTTAAAATTCGTACTGGAAAACGGTAAATATACCTGCTATTGCGCATATAACGGAGAGGACGGGCTCAAACTTGCAAGAGAAATCATGCCCGATTTAATCCTGCTTGATGTAATGATGCCCAGAATTAACGGTTACAAAATCAGCCGGTTGTTAAAATTTGATAACAAATATAAAAACATTCCTATTTTGATGATAACGGCACGTACTCAGGAGGAAGACAAACTTATCGGAGAAGAAACGGGAGCAGATGAATACATTACAAAACCGTTTGATTTGGATGATGTTGTAGCAAAAGTTGAAAAATATCTTGATAATGAAACAGAAGAATTAACTTCCGAAAAAATAACGGAAACTGCGGAAAAATAATATGAATATTATTACAAACAAAACTCTTGAAACATTAAAATATGATTTGGTAAGAGAAGGTCTTGTTCAGTATGAAGTTGTTGAACAGGCGGAAGAAATTGCTAACGCCCAAAATATCAATATCGGGCAAGCGCTTGTCAATTCAGGATTTATAACGGAAGAACAACTTATAAACTTTCTTGAATCCAAACTTCACACTCCGTTTGTCAACCTTGACGATTATGATTTGGATGTAAATTGCCTGAAATATATAAATTTTTCGGATGCAAGAAGATACAAAATTATTCCGCTGTTTAAAATTAAAAACACGCTGACTGTTGCAATGGCAGATCCGCGCGATTTGTTTGCAATTGATAAAATTATGGAAACCGCAGAATGTGAAATTGATCCGGTACTTTCATCGGAAGAAAGTATCCTTAAAAAAATCGATGAGTATTACAAAACAGACATTTCTGTCGGAAACATATCAACAGACGTAAATTCGGGCTATGACTGGCAGGATGAACTTCACAAGGAAGATTTGAGCGATAGCCACATCCAAAAAATTATACGTGCAATTTTGAAACAGGCAATTCTTGAAGGAATACACGAAGTAACTTTTCAGGGAGAAGAAGAAGGTCTTGGTGTAAACTTTAAAAAACATGGTCAACTAGAAAATAAGGGGGCTATTCCGACTGTTCTTGTTTCATTGTTTACTGCAAAATTAAAGACTCTTTCAGAACTTGACCCGTCAGTTTCCGAAGTTCCGCAGCTCGGGAAATTGTGTTTCAAAGTTGATAATATAATTGTAATCGCAAGTGTTTCAACTTTCCCAACCATAATGGGCGAACGTATTTTCTTAAAAATTTACAAACCGCCAAAGGCACTCGATGAAATTATCACATCAAAAACAGACCTTGCAGAAATCAAGCAATCTCTTGATAAACCGGGAATTATCATGGTTTGCGGTTCATCATTAAGCGGGAAAACCCATGTTATTTATTCACTTCTGCTTGAAGCGGCAAAATCGGGCAAGAAAAACATTATGACTCTCGAGAGTATCTCCAAATACGAACTCAAAGGGGTTAACCAATGTGAATTTAATGAAAATGTCGGTTTTAACATGGATAAAGCCGCAAGATTTATTGAGTTTCAGTCACCCGATATGATTTATCTTGAAGGAATTAAATCAAAGGAATCATTTGATTATTTTTCAAGCCTTGTTCATAACGACAAAACGATTATTATGGAATTTCTTGCAAATAATATGGACGATTTGAGAAACAAAATGGCATTTTCGGATTTTGACAACCTCAAATCAATGATTACGGATATGATATTTATTCATTCTCAATACAGCGTAGAGGTATTTAACAGAGA
>CAMHMW010000126.1 GCA_946186335.1 uncultured Candidatus Melainabacteria bacterium | reverse complement strand
GGGTGTCAAAATAGGTATCACAATGCTTCCTCCTATAATGTATCAGTAGAAACAGGCAGTGATTTCTTCAGCTGCTGTAAATCAACAAGAGCCTGTTCCTGTTGCTTCTTCTTTTCTTCGCGTTTGTTTTTAGCTTCTTCTCTGCGTTTCAATTCGGCAAGAGTTGCAGTGATGATAGCCTGAACGTTGTTTTCCGGAACATTATTAATGATTTTACGTAAAGCAGACTCAATCGCTTCATCAGCGTATTTATTGCCGTAAAACGCATGAAATGCTTCTTTTACAACATTACGTACCGAAGGCATACGGTCTACCTGCGGAGTTTCAGGAAGTTCTAACGGTTCGTTATTGCTTTCCATAAGCTTCCGTGCAGTTGCAATGGAATATTCTTCGTCTTCAATAATGCGGTTCTCTTTATTGTTTTTATCGAAGACGTATCGTCCGGCAATGCATTTTTTAGAAACTCTTTTAATCAGTTCCGGTGTAATATCTGACTTTTTACATTTTGATTGCAATTGAATGATTTCGGTAGCAACAGCAGTAAAAATTTTAGAAATATAGGCAATTACACCGTTACTTTCTTGATAAAAAGCATCAATACAATCATCCGTAGGAAGACTGGGATTGGGAAGATAGGTATACATCGTATTAAGGATACTTTTGATACATCCTTTACTGGAACAGTAAGAGTCGGCGTTGATGAGGTCACCGATACGGCGAGTGATGCGGGGGTGATGGAACAGTTTGGCATAAGCGTCTTCTGTTCCGATGACACCGACAGCGATGCCAGTAATGTTTGAAAGCGACATGAAAGTTTCCAATGACCCTTCTTTTGTTTTTGATATGGAAATTAGTTCGATTTCATCAACAATCAAAAGTCCAATGTTAAAAACACGAATAATATTACAAAGTTTATTGAATTTGACAGCAAGGGTGTCTCCTTTACGTCCCAGTTCATTCTCGTAAGCACATGATGTATTTCCTAAAATCCTGTCAATTGTCCAGCCAATTCGCTGATACAATCCGTGAAAATTGTTGTTTTCGGACATATGGATGCACAAAACAGGAATTTGTACAAACTGATGTAATGTACCCGGATTATGAATGATAATCTTCGGGTATTTACGTAATACGTTATTAATACCTGTTGATTTACCGCATCCGCTCGCTCCAATCAACGAAAATCCTGACGGGGCATCAGAAAGTTCGTTAATATCTGAAATTTGGTACGTTGACATATCTGTATCTTGATACGTATAATTTTTGGGCAGTTTGCTTTCGATTACAGCACGGCGTTCATAAGAATTAACAAGTGCACGGTCAACCAAGTCTTCGAGAATGGAATAGTAAGGAAGATAAATTCTTGCATAGCCTAATTTTTGGATGACCGCAATTTTTTCGTCATATGTCAATTTGTCAAAGGATGCCAACGGGGGAAGCCCCGGTGATTTCGAACACTCTTCGACAAGTTCCATCATATTGCGTTTTTGTGGTAATGCAGTAACAAAAATGTTATCCGTATCGACACGGGAAATATGCCGTGCGGGTGCAGATAAAATAAGATTGCGTTTGGGGTCGATTAAATCACTATACTGGTTCATAATAAATACCTCCATTTTTTAATAATCATTATCTTCATCAAAATTTGCTAACATGGCAATCTGCTTCTTACGGTATTCTTCTAATTCCGCTTCTGTCATGCTTGCCAAATCAACAGGTTTTTCAGCAGGTTCGGGAGCTTGGGGTATCTGTTTCGTGGATTCAGAAACATCTTTTGATTCCCCCAATCCAAACCGATTACTGAATGCAAGTTCTAACGCAACACGGGTACGTTCTTCTGCCCGTGTTTTTTTCATATCTTTATCGTCGGTTTTTCCCTTACGGTATTTTGCTTCGGCAACAATGGCTTTGTTTATACGGCGGTGTGCCCTGCGGGTTTTCCCTGTCTCAACATCTTTTTGGGCAAGAAGTTCTTTTTCATCTTTTAAAAACCGGTCAAAATCCGGCCACGTCATTTTAAGAAAATCTTTGTGATTGATGTCTTGCACCAGTTTTGCCGTCCATAATTTGCGGTTGTCGTCAAGGTAATAGATTTGGGCAACAGAACGAAGGTCAATATAAATTTGAAAAGGTACAGACCCACTATTTGTTCTTAACATAGCATTACGGATGGAAGTGTCAGAATTCAAATCGGGGATGCGTGTGCTCTTCCGATCTTTAATCCCGTCACGGCGGAGTTTTGCGGATACAGGGGTAAGCAGGGAAAACAAAAACTGGTTTCTATCAGTAATGTACGTAGGATTTTCTGCGTGTTGTATCCCGTATCTCCAGACTTCAGCAGGGACATGCCCTACCCCGCATTTGACCATATCTGGGGTCAGGTGATAATTAACATCGTGTTGAACAGTGTTGTGTTCCAGAATAAAAGAATACATTAAAAATTTTATATCTTCGATGGTCAAAACTGCTTCCTTGTTGGGTTGAGTTACCCCGTCGTTAAGCTTTGCCCCCTTTTTATACATCAAATCCATAAAATACCCTTGGAACTTGTGAAAAGAATTTTCAACGCTTCCTTTCATAGAACCGGTGCCAGGGGGAGCGTACTGGACTTCAACATTGAGTTGTTGGCCAATCCGCTGTGCCTGTTTGCTGATAAAATCTGCCCCGTGGTCCATACGGATTACCTTCGGGAGAATATTTTGGGGCATTGCGTCAGACAGGGTTATCCCCGATTTTGTCGGGGTAAGGGTTATACCCAAAGAATTTAATAAAGCTTCTTTATCTTCAACCAAACTTGCAAGGCAGTTGGTCATTGCCAAAATGCTGTTGTTATCAAAGCTGATGGATGCAGCAAGGATAAGTTTACTGTAGAGGTCAATCATAAAGTACACCACAGGGCTTCCGACAGCTTTTTTATCTTTTGTATCTTCCGTATCTTTCTTATATTTCATGGCAGAAATAACGGAAACGTCCAGTTCGCAAGCGTCCATTTCTACAATAGAAGCAGGTCCTGTTACACCGTTGAGGGATGTACCAACCAGCAGGCGTTTCTGATTACGAAATTCCCGTCTGCCTAACCGTGACTCCATACGCTGTTCTTTCGTGGTATGTCTTTTCATAAAATATATAAACTGGTCAAGGGTTGGGCGTTTGTCGGGGGGAAGTTCTGCATACACATATCCTTTTCCGTCAAACGATGTTTCCGTATAATGCTCGATAATCATGTCATCATAGCACTTCTTCTTCGTAATCAACGGATTGGAAATGTACTTGTGTACATATTCTTTCATAATCTCACGGTCAGCATCGGTAAGAATTTTACCGTTGCGTTCAGGATTATTGGATACCCTGCCCCGTTTGTAAGCCGTGGTCTTATCTTTCCAATCGCAATCAGGCTTCTTCTTTAATAGGGAAGAATATTTGCAACCGGATTGTAAGTAACGGATGATGACCCGCCATACCCCAGCCCGTGTCAATTTTGAGGAACGGATAATATTTTTAATGACAGGTTTTGACTGTTTCCCCAACAGACCGAGATAGCTGGGTGCATATTCGGCGTTGATTGCATCAATAATAAGCTTATCTGTTTCATATTTAATACGTTGTGTCCCAGAAAGCGAATTAACATCTGCAATCAGGTTGTCTTCCGGTTCGTCAACAATAGTGACTTCACCAGAGTTGATTTGCTTCATCAACACTTTGCCGCTAGTGATTTGGATATCTAATAAGGAAAAAGACCCCAAGCCGATAATCACAATTTCATCAGCGGTAATGTTAAGGATACGATAATCCTTGTTGTTTTTTGTATCATGCAGACGCATGAAACAATAGATAGCAACAGTAGTTTTCGGCGTTTCATTTGTACTCATAATATCCTCCTTCTGTCTATAAGACTTGTTTTCCATCGCATTTCTTGTTGACATAACAGAGAAAATTATGTTACAATAAGAATGCGGATGGACAGACAAAAACACAGCAAACGCTGTATCTGTCCGGGTTGCAAAGCGTCGGGGTGGGCTGCCAAACTCAATCCCCGGCGTTTTTTATTGTTGATTTTACTCTTTTATTGTAGCATAGTTTCAGAATAAAATCAATATCTTTACTGTAATCACTCTACCAAAAAACAATGTATTAACGCAAGTGCAAAACCGCTACATACATTATTTTAACTGTATTTTTGCCGTTTTTACCACTACATTTTGGTAAAAAATTTACGTTTTTTAATCAACATTAAATTGTGAAATGTTTGTGTCACGCCTTCTGAAAGTCCCTTTATATGCAGGTTTTGGTGTTTTGGCTATTGAAAAATGGGGAAAAACAAAAAGCTCGAATTGGTAAAATTTTTATAACTTTTGTGCTTTTTACTTTTGTAAACATCTTCCGGTTTTATTCAAAACTTGCTATAATGTGGTTATACTGTTATAGGAAGTGTCGAATATGACCAAATATCGGGAGTTTGCAGCTCGGCTTAACTACATTATGGTTTTAAAGGGTCTACGGAATAGGGATATTGTGGAAGCGTATAAAAATCGTGGACAGGTTATATCGTCTAGTGCTGTTAGTCAGCTTTTGTCTGGACGGTTTGCACCGACACGGGAACGTGTAGAATTGCTTGCCGAAATATTAGGTGTAGAGGAAAAATGGTTACAGGGGCATGGCAGTGTTGAAGATGTTTATAGACCGGATAATAAAGAATTAACGAAGATGTTACGGCGGATTCGCAAGATATTTCTTTCTCTTCGTCCAGAATTACAACGAATGGTAATGCAATTTATGGAATATACGAATCAGGCAGATACCTTTATTTTTCAACAACAAATGAGTGAAATGAAAAAAGTAAAAAAGGAATTGATAGATGTTGTAAATCCGATAATATCGGTATCAGGGCATAAAGATAAATAAAAAATTAAACGGCGTATCGAAAGATGCGTCGTTTTTTAATGCGTATAATACTTTACATACCATACTATAAATTGATACAATATAAAAAAAGAATTAAGGAGGTTATTCTATGGGCAGACCACCAAAAGATGGGCGGTATGTTAATTTTTATATGGATACTACCCTGTTTAATAAATTAGTGATGGTTT
>CAMHMW010000125.1 GCA_946186335.1 uncultured Candidatus Melainabacteria bacterium | reverse complement strand
ACCAACAAAAAAAGATAAAACAACAATAGCTTTCAGGACTAACAACACCCCCGGGGCTTTGCTTGATATACTTAAAATATTTCTTGAACACAACATTAACCTGACGCATATATCTTCTTATGCTTCAAGGACAAAAATGGATGAATACATATTTGTCGTTAACCTTGACGGACATATTCAAAATACGGCTATCTTAAAAGCCATAAATAAAATGCGTCCGAGAATTTCGTTTTTAAGATTTCTGGGTTCTTACAAATCTGCTCAGTAGTTATGCGTGTTGAAAAGTGCAAAAAAAAAGCTTCCTTAATAGAAGCTTCCTTGGAATCTGTTACAATTCCTCGTGTAAAAGATTAGTAGGTAGAAAGTAGAAGGTAGTAGTTATATATAAATTAGATTTATATATCGTTCTTATATATCATGAAAGTATTTTATATATACAAAATTGCTTAAACTGAAATTTTTGTTACATAACTTAATAATTTAAAATCAAAAATGTTGGGCTGAAAGCCCAACTTACCTGCTGCTTTATTCCCTCCCCGGAAGGGGAGGGGGCTTGATTTTATTGTTGCGGAACTTCGTACCCTGCAGACCTGTTAAATATAAGTGTGGTCAATTATTTCACAATGTTGACTCAACTGTTTTATAAGTTTTTGTGCAAGCGGTTTTGAGTTTAGTGTTGCAGAGGTTATTGTTCCGTCGTTGAATAGAAATTCCAAATCATACATGGAGTGATATATCGCATATCTTGTAAAAATCTTTTCAACAACTGTTGGTTGAATGTCACCCTCTCTTATGGTAAGTGATTTTACAGACCTAAGAGGAATTGTCAGAGAATTGATTATTATGTTTTGAGTTTTTTCGTCAACTTTTATGATGTCGCATTTGTTGTATTTCATAATGACTTTGAATTGCCATGTCATGAAAATTACGAAAAATATGATAAATAATATGGTTAAACTTATTGGCATATACAAATCTCCTCATTTCTAACTGCCGCTTTTTACGACGGGTTGTGCTTCTTTATTTGAGCACAGAGTTACAAGCAGGTTATTAACCATTTTTGCTTTTTCCGTTTCATCAAGTGTGACAATGTTGTTTGAACTCAGTTTATTGAGAGCCATTTCAACCATGCCGACAGCACCTTCAACAATTGTCTTTTTGGCATCAATTATTGCCGTTGCCTGTTGTCTTTGGAGCATGGCAACCGCAATTTCCGGAGCATAAGCAAGGTGAGTGATTTTTGCATCTATTATGTTAATACCTGCAACTTTTACATTTCGCTGAATTTCAGCCTTTAGTTTTGCGGAAATTTCCTGACTGTCCCCTCTGAGTGATTGAACCCCGCTGTCTTCGGGGGCATCATAAGGGTACATTCTCACAATGTTACGCAGGGCGGAATCACTTTGGGAGGATAAGAAATTAGTATAATTATCAACATTGAATATTGCTTTTGCGGTATCCTGAACCTCCCAGATGACGATAATTCCGACTTCTATCGGATTTCCGATTTCATCGTTAATTTTTTGTCTGCCGTTATCAAGAGTTCTGGCTTTAAGTGAAATTGGCTGAAAAGGTGTAACGCTTTGAGCAAACGGGTTTACGTAGTGGAAGCCTTCTCCTCTGAGAGTTCCGATATATTTTCCGAATACCGTTAAAACCATCGCTTCCTGTGGTTTAAGAAGTTTAAGACCGGTCAATGCCCATACTGATACGACAATTCCGGGTATCCCCAAGAAGGAAAGTCCTGGGAAGAACACTCCGCCAAAAGTCAGCAGGAGGAAGAAAAGACCTATTGCAAGAATTAAAAACAGCATTACAAAACCGTTATATGATGTTACGGAATGCTCTTTTTCCTTGCTTTGAAGTTCAAGAGTCTGATTATTTAATTCTTCATCATTTGTCTTATTGCAGTAGGTTTCAATAAATTTCAGGTTATCCATAATCTCCGGTGCTTTTTTCATAAATATTCTGAAAAATTTTCCGAGTTCGCCGTTGTCAAATAAAATTCCCTGACAGGCAGGACATTTATCCAAAACAACCCCGTTAAAATATATTTTTTCCATTGTCTGACCGCAGGACGGACAAACTATGGGTGCTTCTTTCAGTGTAATTGAATCAATTTCATTTGGATTTAAAACTTCTGTTTTTAAATCCATTTTTTCAGACATTGTTTTCAGTACCGGAAATTTAAGAAAAACCTCCTTTGTTTCGGGACAATAAGGAATTTTTAACCCGTTTTTATTATAAATTTCATAATCTTTACCGCATTTTGTGCATTTCATATAATCTCCTCCTGTTCTTTTTATATATTTTATCTTTTTGTTTTTGTTTTGCCAAATTGTTAATATTGGTGAAGTCTTGAATTTGAGATATGTTCTTGATACACTTAATCTAACGTAGAGATAAAAGAAGGGATAAAAAATGGCAGACAGAGTATTACTTTGCATAATGGACGGCTGGGGAATATCAACGGGTTCAGCCGAATTTGATGCAACAAAATTATCACACCCCGTAAACGTTCCGAAACTTGAACAGGAAGAAAAATTTATTCATATAAAAGCAGATGGCGAAAATGTTGGTTTACCTGCCGGTCAGATGGGAAACAGCGAAGTCGGTCACCTGAATTTAGGGGCAGGACGTATTGTTTATCAGGATTTGTCAAAAATCAATAATGCAATAAAAGACGGAAGTTTCTTTAAAAATGAAAGATTTATGGCAGCGATTGAACACGCAAAAAAGAACAATTCATCACTCCATTTGTACGGACTGGTTTCAACCGGCGGAGTTCATTCGTCATTAGACCATTTGCTTGCGCTAATCAAAATGGCAGCAGATAAAGGGCTTACAAAGGTTTATGTACATGCTTTTCTTGACGGTCGTGACACTCCTCCGGCAAGTGCTTGTGAATATGTTCAGATAGTGGAGGATGAGCTTAAAAAATATAATCTTCCTCCTGTTGCAACCGTTATTGGTCGTTATTACATTATGGACAGAGATAATCGCTGGGATAGAGTTGAAAAAGGTTATAATGCTTTGCTTTTGGGTGAAGGCGAACATGCTTCGTCTGCTGTTGATGGTATTAAAGCATCTTATGAAAAGGGTGATACCGATGAATTTGTATTGCCAACAGTAATTGGCGGTGAAGAATCCCGTATTCATGATAACGATTCGATAATTTTCTTTAACTATCGTCCCGACAGGGCAAGAGAAATTACAAAAGCGATGAATTTCTCTGATTTTGACGGGTTCAACAGAAAGAAAATTCTGAAAAACATTTTATATACGACAATGACAAGTTATGAGGCAACTTTCACATTCCCTGTTGCTTTTCCGAAAGAAAAACTGGTAAATATTTTAGGGGATGTTCTGGAAGCAAACGGTATTAATCAGTTCAGAACTGCAGAAACCGAAAAGTATGCACACGTTACTTTCTTCTTTAACGGCGGAATAGATAAACCTCAGCCTCATGAGGACAGAGTTCTTGTTGCATCTCCGAAGGTTCCGACTTATGATTTGCAGCCTGAGATGAGTGCGCCGGAGGTTTGTGAAAACGTGTTAAAAGCGATAGATAATCCGAAATACAAATTTATTCTGGTAAACTTTGCAAATCCTGATATGGTTGGTCATACCGGAGTTATTGAGGCGGCAACAAAAGCCTGCAAAGTTGTGGATGAATGTGTCGGAAAAATTGCGGATGCCTGTAAAGAAAAAGGTATTGTGATGCTGTTAACGGCAGACCACGGAAACGCAGAGGTTATGGTTGATGAAGAAACCGGCAAACCTCAGACCGCACATACAACAAATGATGTTCCGTTTGTTCTTATAAATGCCGATAAGAGTTTAAATCTGAGAGATGGCGGTGCTTTATGCGATGTTGCTCCGACCGTTTTACAACTTTTGGGTATTGAAAAACCGAAAGAAATGACCGGAAAATCGTTGATAAAATAAGTTGATTGGAACTTATCGTCTTAAAGACTTAAATACCATTATAAAAAGGAACAAAAGATGACTGACAGCATAGACAAACTCGATATAGATTTTTCGTTTAAAAAGAATAATGTTGATGAATTATTTTTTAATCTGAGCGAAAATCCCGAAAATTTTAAAAATAAGGATTTCCGCTACACATTGAGTATGATTTATCAGATTGTCGAAGACGAGTTTGCAGGAATTTTTCTGAGTCCGAACGCTCCGACCCGAAATACTAATTTTTATCTGACAAACAGACCGAGTGCAGGACAGGATTGGTGCGGTCATAAACCTATGTTTTTTGTTACTCCGACAAATAATTTTCAGTATTATCTGAAATCAAAGGGGTCATTGTTTCGTTTTAAATCCGATGTTTTGGGAGAAGATGTCGGATATTTTATGGCCTGGGATTTGGTTATGGATTATTTTGGCGGGTTTGGAAATGTTGTTGATATTAATGATTTGTCCCCGACATTTGTTTATCTCAACAAATTAACTTATTTCGTAATGAAAATAATTGAAAAATTGTATTTCATTCCGACCGTAAAACGTCACGGACAAATGTTCCGTATAATTTATGAACCGATTATAAATAATCAGAAAATGGCAAGAATTATCAACCTTTTTGAAGAATGTATGCCTGAGGATTTGTTTATAGAAGGTGAAAAACCCAAAAATTTTGTCTATGAATTTATTTATACCTATCTGAATTATGTCATTTACAAATTCTTAGGTATAAAAATGTACCGGTTTAAAGATGTTAAGTCAGGTACTTATCTTCTGAAAGATTTGGAACAGCGTGCGACTTTAAAAGGTAAAGATATTGCCGAAAGTTTTGCGGCGTGGTTTGACGAATTATATCTTGGTAAATATGATGTAATTCCGTTCTTTAAGATAGAAAAAATTGAAGATGAATTGTTCAGATTAAAGGTTCATATTAAAGACAGAAAAAATAATGAAAGTGTTCTGATAGATAAACTTTACACAGGAGAAGATGTTTTCGGGGCTAAATCTGCAGATATTTCAAGAATTGTAGAAAAGCAGTTAAATTATGCACTTCGTTATATGCCCGAACTCGAGGAACTTTTTGAAGATGAAGATAAACTCTATCTTGATTTGAACCTGAACGAAATTTATAAGATTATCACCCAGACGGCATACTATCTTCAAAAAGCACAGATTGAAGTTATTTTGCCTGATGAACTTACAAATATAATTATTCCGAGAGCATCGATAAATGCAAAAGTTAAAGAGGCACGCTCAGGTGATTTGGCAGATTTAATCAATAATACAAATTCCGGTAAAATGTCACTGGACGATATCTTG
>CAMHMW010000124.1 GCA_946186335.1 uncultured Candidatus Melainabacteria bacterium | reverse complement strand
GGAGGGGCAATAAAAATCAAAACCGCTTCGGGCATTTTTGCTTTTACCTGTAATGCCCCCTGCGTTTCAATCTCGAGAATTATATTAAACCCTTCCTCAAATTTTTGTTTGATGTATTTCTTTTTTGTTCCGTAATAATTACCCGCAAATTGTGCGTATTCAAGAAATTTGTCTTCTTTAATATTTTTTTCAAATTCTTCGTGTGTGAGGAAAAAATAATTAACTCCGTCAACTTCGCCCTGTCTGGGGTTTCTTGTGGTGCAGGAAACAGACAGAACAAAATCTTTGCCGTTCCTTGCCATAAATTCGTTTATAACAGTACCTTTGCCCACACCCGAGCAGCCCGAAATTACAAATAACTTTTTATCCATGCCGGAATTATACAATAAAAAAAATTTTTTTACGATATTTCAACGAATTTATCTTTATTTAATTCCAAAACTTTTTCCCCGAAAAATTCTTTAAATTTGTTGTTGGCAAGAGTATGGATGGGAATTACTTTTTCAGGATTTAAGCCGTTTACGAGTTTTATTAAATCAGATTTTGCAATGTGTCCTGATGTATGTACTTTTTTTAATTGATTCAGATATTTATGCCAGTGGTATTTTTCATCTTCAAGATAGCCTTCCCAGTACGAATATACAAGGTTAATATCTTCGATATTCATACTCTTTCCGATTAAACTTGAAACTCTGAAATTGTCTTTTATTACATATTGTTCGGGGGTTTCCATAATATCTTTAAATGCGATTTTATTGAGTCCGAATTTTTTATTTTTCGGGTTTTCAAAAACTCTGTTACTGTGTGTATTTCTTGCACAGTAAACTTTTATGTTTTCGCTTCTGTAATACGGGAGGTCACTTCCTCTGAAGGTTTCAAGCATTAATGCGGTATATGGGTCTATTACAAAAGTTTTATCCGCTCTTTTGCAGGCATTGTAAACCGATACAATTCTGTCTATATTTAAAGGCGAGCAGCAGACAATACTCATCTTATCCTCTGAAAATATTTCCGTCATTTCATCTTCAATATCCTGTTCGGTTTTTAATTTGGTTTCTTCTCTGCTTAATGTTGTACCCTCTAAAATCAGATAATCGGGTTTATGATTTTCTTTGACAAAAAGTTCTGTTTTATCGCTGTTACGCCCGTGGACTCTTATGTCCCCGCTATATAATATAACCTTTCCCGTTTTTTTATCGGTAATTCTGAAAGCACAGGCACCCGCAACAGAATGGTCGACACAAAATCCTTTTACGGAAAAATCGGGCGTTTCTACGGTTTCATCTAATTCAACGAGATTTAATTCATTAAAAAGATTGTCATATAAGATTTTTGAACATTTTTCCATCAAATCTTTTGTGATTTTCATTGTGTAAACAGGAATAGATTTGTCAACATATCTCAACAGCCCGAAATGGTCAGGATGTGCGTGTGATAAGAAAATCAGAGTTTGTTTTTCCTGTTTGCTTTTATATAAATCAGAAATATCCGGCAGGTATTTTTCAACCTTTTCATCATTTAGTTTTAAATCTGTCGGGTTTCCGTCAAGTTCAGTTAAAGGGATGCCGAAATCAAAGAGCAGACGTGATTCTTCTCCCTCAATTAAAATAATGTTTCCGCCGATTTGTCCTGCACCCTGTATAATTTGCAACTTCGTATTCATAATATCACCTCATAATTTGCTGATATTATAAGTATTGCAGATAACTGTGTCAGATTTGGTCACATTAAAAGCATGATTTCAAATCTGCCGGTTCTCTGTCGGGATGACCTTTTGAATATACGGATTTTATTTTTGAATTTAATTTTTCTTCCAAAAATTTAAATTTGGCATCTTTTCTGTGTTCTTCGCCAAAGTCAAAATAGAATAATCCTACCCTGCGGTTTATTTCTGTCGGTTTTTCTAATTCAAGTCCGAACAGTTTGTTAATGATTTTTATGTAATTGTGGTATGCACCTAAGATTTCAAAATATTTGCTTTCAATATTGTCTTCGTATCTGGTTATCTGGTCTATAACCTGCGGGTCTTTTCCTTTGTCTTTTGGTTGTTTAAGTTCAGGATTTTCATAAAGTTTTGCCTCAACAATTTTCAGCACCCCTGTTTTTTTATTCAATAAGACCATATCAAATCTGTCTAAATTCTTATCTTCATCGGCAGATTCCAATGCGGCTTCAATATCCAAAAGAATTATATCGTCTTTTGTCTTATCTTTGAGG
Organism: uncultured Candidatus Melainabacteria bacterium; assembly: GCA_946186335.1. Lineage (GTDB taxonomy): Bacteria > Cyanobacteriota > Vampirovibrionia > Gastranaerophilales > Gastranaerophilaceae > Zag111. The sequence continues at coordinate 3,134 of CAMHMW010000124.1, read as the reverse complement.
AATGAATAGTGTTTAAACTGGGTTGAAACAAAATATGCTTCGCTTTTTTCATTGTAGGTTGCACAACATTTTTTGATGTTTTCATATCCGTCAATAAAATTTTGGATGGGATTTAATTCACCCAATGTCTTTTCGCTAATATCCCCTCTGTCATAATTTTCGCAAACAAATGCGTATTTGATGTTTGTGTAAAATCCGTTTTTGGTATATTTAAACAGACGTCCGCCTTTGTAGTAGAAGTGGATTTCATTGTTTCTTATTGCCGGAAATACCTCAAAATTTTTAATATCGTTCAGTAAACATTCGTTATAAAGCGGTTCATTTTGTAATTTTTCTATAATATAATCGTCAAGTTCTCGTTTGAATGTCATAAACTCCCTCTCTTTCTTATCCCATAATATACAGAAGTTTAGCACGAAATGAAAGAAAATTTTTATAAATATAACAAATTGTAAATAGGGGACTTGTCAGAATTAAAAATATTTGTTATACTATCTTTGTAGTAGTTAGTTGATGGGTGTAGAAATATGTTAGTTTCACTTATGGCAAGGATGAATGCAATTACGCAGATGCATAACGCACAGTATGCGATGATGCAGAACCGTATTAATATGCTTTCTATGTGCAGAAACATGCCCACGTTTTGCGGGAATGACCCGAGCAGACTTGCGATGCTGAATGATATGGATAAGCGTATTGCAACAAGTAATGCGACCAATGAAACATTGTATATGATAGCAACAGCGCAGGAAAAAGCCGCAGCACAAATAATTGCAAACGAGCAGAAAAACAATGCCAACCACATCTCTTATATTGCATAGAATACAAATTCTATAACACAAAAAACGAGCCGCCTTGCGGCTCGTTTTTTGTATTGTTGTCGGGTTAAAACCGGACCTATAAATTGACAAGTCGGGTAAGTTTATAAGTCCGATAAGTCGTTAAGTTCTTTACGGTTTTGTCATTATGAGGGTTTGTGATAGCAAATCTGTAGTCATCTCATTAAAAATGTAAGTTGGGCTTTCAGCCCAACAAAAAGTAGTGACATAGTGGTAATATACATTTACAAAAAATCAATTGCCTACCTATTTGTGCAACTATCGCAAATATACATTTACTCTCCCCCACAAAAATCAATTATCTGTCAAGTTGAGTCACTGTCGTAAATATACATTTACCCCTTGATTTTTTTGAAAATAATATTAAAATTTTGTTATGAGAAAGTTTTTAACAATATTATTTGCAATATTATTTGGAATGTTCACCTTTAACTTATGTGTTTGCGCTGATGAAGTTTCATACCCCGAAGATGTTGATGCGCAGGAACTTACGGAAGATGAATATGACGAGGATGAAGAAGTTGATGTTGAACAGATGTACAGAGATTTACCTGTTCCGACATTCAGTTATGTTCATAATATCGACCCCGGAGAGTACCAGGACACAAGATACACAACCTGGTCGCCCTATCCGCTTTTCAGAATGACGGCACCTTTGTATTTTAAATCAATTACAATTGAGCCGGGATATTATCTGTTAACCCCGAGAGAACATGACGGGAAATGGTATATTTTATTTAAGGAAGCCGGAAAAATTAAATATATTGTTCCCTGCTATAAGAAAGAGATGGTTCCGTTAGATTTTTATAAGAATAATCTTCCGCAGATAAAAATGACAAAACCGCAAATAATAAGAGAAAAAGCGTTGAAATTTGTCGGGAAGAAATTTAAGTCCTCAAAGAGAAAACATGTAACAAAAGATACCTATCTTGAGGCATCTGATTTGGATAATAATTTTGTATCTATAATAATTTACTGGGGGAATTACAGATATTATTTTGTGTTAAGGACGATACAACTGTAGTATTTAATTTTAAAAATCAGCATAGTAAAATATTGAACATAGAATGTTTTTAATCGTTTAATTTATAAAGGGGTAAAACAATGAAAAAAATAGTACAGATATTTATGGCAATTGCGATATTTTTTATGGGTTTGGGCTCGTTTGCGGCTGGCGGATTTTTAAATCCGAACCTTGATATACACGAAGTGAGAGCAAGTCATATATTAGTCAAAAAACGCAAAGAGGCTGTCAAAATTAAAAAAGAGATTGAAAGCGGTGAGATTACTTTTGAAGATGCCGCAAGGGCATATTCTCTGTGTCCATCATCACAATACGGAGGTGATTTGGGGTATTTCAACAGAAAGCAAATGGTTCAGCAGTTTGCAGATACGGCATTTGACTTGAAAGTGGGCGAAATATCCGATCCTGTGGGGACGAAGTTTGGATGGCACATAATAAAGACCACGGCAAAACGATAGATATTACAAAAAGGCGAACGAAATGTCCGCCTTTTTTGTTATTTAGAACTTATATATTTGACTAAATTTCCAAGGTATTCGTGTACTGCTTCAAGAATCATTGAGGATTCTTCTATCTTGTTATAGACGTTATAACTTAAATCTCCGTCCATAACTTTATTGTTTATTCTTGATTTTACGAATACATTTCTGCACTGGTGCATTATATCTCCTTCAAGGCTTGGGAGAATGTTAATCTGACGTTTTCCGAAATAGAACATAATCAAATCGTTTCGGTGTCCTATTGTTCTTGCTTTTGCTCTAATCATGTCAACCATGATTTGCGGCAGAAAGTCGGTACTTCCGGTAATACGAACTTTTGCGCCGAATGCGGGTGAATTTTGGTTATAAGGTCTTATATTATCAACTTTCAAAACAATACTCCTTTTTGATATTAAAACCCGTAAAAAAATAATTTGCTCTCAAAATACTTGAAAAAATTTTTTCTTTATGAGATGATGGTCGGGTAGCCGACAGAATATGGCTGGGTAGCTCAGCTGGCTAGAGCGTTCGGCTCATACCCGAGAGGTCGAGAGTTCGAGTCTCTCCCCAGCTATTAACAAGGACAGATTTATTATCTGTCCTTGTTTTTTTCGGGTAATCACCTCACGCAGTTTTTAATAAAAACGCAATCACTTTTCAAACTTCGTTTTCAAGTTCTTGCAGCGTTCGGCTCCCTCTCGCAAAAACAATACTTAATTGTTTTTGCTCGGCACAGTCCGAGAGGTCGAGAGTTCGAGTCTCTCCCCAGCTATTAACAAGGACAGATTTATT
>CAMHMW010000123.1 GCA_946186335.1 uncultured Candidatus Melainabacteria bacterium | reverse complement strand
CAAACATTTCGTTTAAAGGTTACCGTACAAATTTCGATGATATAGATATTCATTCTAAAAATTTTGATTCATCCGTCAGTTCAACTTTTGGTAACATAAGCATCGGAGATTCAAAAATTAACGGAAATATTGAAAACATACACGGAAAAACAAAAATATATGACAACTCGCATATTTGCGGGGATATTGATAATGTACACGGAACAATTGAACTTGAAAAATCTTCCGTAACAGGAAACGTATCCGGCTCGTGCGGGAAAGTAATTCTCAGTGATTCCGTTATAGACGGAAGTGTAACTGTAAAGCCCGGAAATATTGAACTGAACGGTCAGAATAAAATTAATGAACTTATTTTGTCAGGAGTCAAAAAAGCAACAGCGGAAGATGCTGAAAAAATAAAAGCCGACCTTGCAAAACAGGGAATTTTTATCGGTAACATAGGTCATATAAATAATAACGAAGGTTCAGTTGTTACTGTCTTTTCTAATAATGAGTTAGTATCATCAAAATTTATTGTTAAGGAAAGGCCTTTGGAATTCAGACTGCCAAAAGGAAACCTTATTAACACAATAAGATTTGATGCCGACAAACAAGGTGTTTTGATATTGGAAAAAGGCACTGAATTTTTGGGAAAACTCATAAACGGTATTATAAAAAGAGTTTAATAATAATCTGCATTACAGTCATCAGATTATACCAAATCCTTATATTGTCTTATTTTCCTTCTGCATTCAGAACTTGTGCGGGTTTGCCTTTTTCGGTAATTCCGAGCAGTTTGTTGCGTTTGAGTTTTATTTCCTTATAAATCGTTTCCCCGATTACGTCGCCTTTATAGTCTAAAACGCCATATTTACCACCCTTTTTTACTACAATATATTCCCCGAGTTTTTTGATTTTGTCATACTGAACACTCAGGATAAGTTCGCCTTCTAAATCGGTAAGTCCGTATTTATGATAGCGTTTCAAAAGCAGGGTATCATAAAGCGGCTTGATTTTATCGCAATCAGGGGCAACCTGAATTTCGTTATCAATATCAATTACCCCGTAATAACCGTTAAGTTTTGCTATCATAACCCTGTTATCAGCCATCAGAAGTTTTTGATATTTTACGGGGACAACAATTTCATCGTTCAGGTCAATTATCCCGTACCTTTTATCCCTCTTTACAAGTATTCTGTTCGGCTCAATTTCCGACATATAAGAATAATTTCTGTCAGTTATTATATTTGCTGATTCATCAATAATTTTATAGCCGTCATTTTTGCGGACTATAAAATAGTGCTTGTCATTATATATCGTATGCTTAACGCTCTTGCAGTCGGTTTCAAGTACAACTCCGTCAGAATTGTATATGGTACTGTTTGCAAAACTTTTACGAGAACCGTCCGAATAAATATTTGTCGTCGTTTCTGTTACGGCATAATGCTTTGAACAGTTCGGAAACTTAACCTCATCCGTATGATTTTCCGTTCTGATAAGATAAACGGGGTGAGATTCCCCTGACGATGAACTGTGCGAAGTGTGATTACAATTTCCGCGATGCGAGTTGCCGCACGACGGACATTTTGCCATAACAACTCCGCCTGTCATACACAATACCGCCAACAAAATCAATAATTTTCTCATTCCAAACACTCCGATACTACAAAAATAGTATAAATTACTTTTGTAAAATTTTCAAGTCACATACTACACTTAAAAATATGGTTGGGCTGAAAGCCCAACTTACATTTTAACAGAACTAAGTAGAGTTGCGCAATTCGGGTAATGGAACAAGAAAAATTTACCCCCTTGTATAAACTCTCGGCAGACGGACTTTCAATCGGCAGGTGAGTTCATAATTTATGGTGTTTAAAATCTTCGCCCATTCGTCTATTGAATGGTTTTCGTCAAGTACGGTAATAATGTCACCGCATTCTGCTTTAACATCCGTTATATCAAACATCATCTGATCCATGGTAATATTGCCGACCTGCGGAACTTCAACCCCGTTCACAACACCTTTTATTTTATTTGACAAAAGGCGGGGAACTCCGTCAGCATACCCTATCGGAACCGTTGCTATTGTTCTGTTTCCGTCTGCGGTGTATGTATGACAGTAACTTACACCCTCACCGTCTTTTGCAGTGTGGATATTAACTATTCTGCCTTTCAGTGAAATCAATTGTTTAAGTTTTGGTTTTCTAAATTCAACATCAGGAAAATCAGGATACAAACCGTAAAGGGAAATGCCGATTCTTCGCATATTTGAATTTGGAACGTCATAACAAATTGAACCTGCGGTATTTAAAATGTGCAAAAGCAAACCTTCCGTATTTGAATTATCTATAACGTGATTCCATTTTTCGATTTGTTCTTTTGCCTTATCAAGTTCTTCCGCTGCGGCAAGGTGGGTGAATATTCCCTGCAAATTTATATAATCAAGTTTTTGGACATCTTTTATAAAATCTATCGCTTCATCTGCTCGGATACCGATTCTGTTCATTCCCGTATCAAGTTTTATATGAACTTTGGGTTTTATTCCCGTTCTTTTGAAGGTCTGTTCACACGCTTTTATATGCTCTTTTGAAAATATTGCAATACTCAAATCATTCTTTACGGCACTTTCAACCGCCCAAACCGGGACTGCACCCAACACAAGAATTTCACAATTTATACCGGCATTTCTGAGGTCAACACCCTCGTCAATTGAGGCAACACCGAGCATATCAATACCTGATGCCAAAATAGTCGGAGCAAGCATAATTGAGCCGTGACCATAAGCATCAGCCTTAACAACCCCCAAAAGTTTCACCCCGTCAGGGATATTTTTTCTGATTTCCTTAATATTATTTTCAAGGTTTGAAATATTAACCTCAACCCAAGCATCTCTATGGATATTTACGTTCGTTTGTCTGGTATTTTTCATAGTATTTTTAGTATAGGACAAAATAGTTTTTTCATCAAATGTTAAGAATTTATGTTATAATCGGATTATGGATAAAAAAGTAATCACAACAAACCGGAAAGCATTTCACGACTATAATCTTTTTGATAAGTTTACAGCCGGTATTGTGCTGACCGGAACAGAGATTAAATCCATAAGAAAAAATGCCATAAACCTCAAAGACAGTTTTTGCAAAATTGAAGATAACGAAATTTTCTTATATAACTGCCACATTTCACTGTACGAACAGGGCAACCGTTATAACCACAAGGAAGAAAGGGTGCGTAAACTTCTTCTTACAAAAAAAGAAATTCTGAAAATGCACTCCAAAATAAAAAAAGACGGCTATACTATTGTTCCCCTTGAGGTCTTTATTATAAAAGGTTTTGCCAAAGTTGAAATTGCACTAGCAAAAGGTAAAAAACTTTATGACAAGCGGGAAACAATAGCCAAGAAAGACCAGCAGCGTGATATGGAACGCAATAGGGGTAAATATTAGGGATAAAAGTATGTATAGTATGTAGGGTGAGCAAAGCGTATGCATGTCCACCTTTAAATTGTAGGTCGGGCATACTTACCCAAATTTGTAAGTTGGGCTTTCAGCCCAACATTTAAACTCCACCCAAAATCAAATATTTTAACCCTCATTCACAGGGAGGGCAGCAGCGGAATTTTCTGCCAGATAATCTTCAAAAATTTCAACGGCATCTCCTACAAGTTCGACACAGGGTCTTTTTTTGTAATATTCATCAGTTCTTTCCGACGGAATCGGTGACGTTGAATTTTCAATTCCCGCCAAAAGTTCCCTGCAAATGATACTCCCATTTTTATCTTTAAATCTTTTTGCAAGTTCCTGCACGATTTTATACTGCTGTGCCTTATTGTTTTGACCTGAAAAGGCCAGACCCGCCGCCATAAACATCCCGCTGACTGTTCCGCAAACCTCTCTCATTCTTCCCATTCCGCCCCCGAAGGAAGAAGATATTTTTAAAGCGGTTTCAAAATCAAGCCCAAAATCCTCACAAAACACCCCCAAAACGGCCTGCGAACAGTTATAACCCGCTTTAAACAATTCCTGCGCTTTTTGTTTTCTCTCACTCATAAACCTTGCCCTTAATGTTTTATCCAGCGGAAACTTTTAACATAATTATTTCCGTTAATATCACCGTAAATTTCAGCCTTGAATACCCGCAAAACATTATCCTTGTCAAAATTCGGAATTTTTCTAATTTTACTTGTTGATTCAGGGTTAATATCATTAATTTTTATCCCCGGAATTGTATTAAACAAAGTATTCAATGAGGTATTTGAGATTTTGCCCAAAAGGGTTGAGAAGTTTTTGGACAGACTGCCGTATATTTCCATATCCGCAACGAGTGTTGAAAGGTTATATGAACCCGTCATATACATACTAAGATCCTGTCCGCTGGAATATACGTTTATATCGTCCGCAATTCCGTCTTTAACGTGGACATCCCCTTTGATACTGTTGAAATAGCCTGTTTTTAACGGAGTAATCAAATCAATAATACCATTGATTGAAACCCCGGTAATACCGCCTGTAATCAGGTTTCCTGCTTTTAACAGATATTCAAGAGAACCGAGTTTCGGCATTCTTCCGTCGGAAACTTCAAAACTTCCGCTTCCTGAAAGGGTATTAGTGCAGTCAACTCCTGAAAGTCCTGTGCAACTTGCATTAAGACTGCCTGTTACCGTACCGTATATCTGCCCCGGCATTTCAAAGAAATCTTCCGCAATTCTCTGGGCATCGGTATTGTTTATATTCACATTCGTAGAACCTTTTAAGGTATTCAGGTTATACAAAATATTCCCGTCAACCGTACCGTTTGCAATATTAAATCCGAATTTGTCAATATTAACATCTTCGTTTTCATCAAGTGTGATGTGTGCTTTAAAATCTGTTGCCTTTGCATTTTTAATAAGAATTTTGTCCGCAAGAATATTGAAATCTTTAATTATAATCGTATTTGACGGCAGCAGTTCTGAGGCATATCCGGATTTTAATTTTGCACTGCGGGTAGCATCCGCCTCGTATTCACTCAATGTATTTGTCAGAGCATTGAGGTTCAGTTCTTCTGTTTTGACTTCAGCAGATTCAACAACTATCGGCTTTTCGGGTTTATTCAGAATTTTTGCATTGAACACATAGTCACTTGTCATAACAAACCCTGTTGTATTGAGATTTATATAATCAGGTTTAAAATCGACATTTACATCCTGTATTGTGGAATCCAAAAGCGGAATATCCACGCTTTTCACTTTTAAAAAGCCCAAAATTTTCGGTGCTTCGGAGGTTCCGTTCATGGTTAAATCGGATGTGAATACCCCCTGTTTTATGACAGGTTTTTTGAACAGTACATTAAATATTTTTGCATTGGTCGGATTTTCCGTTTTAATTTTCAGATTT
>CAMHMW010000122.1 GCA_946186335.1 uncultured Candidatus Melainabacteria bacterium | reverse complement strand
TTGAATTTTGTCACAAAATTAACTCTGCAAAACCTTTCCCAAAACGAAGTGTATGTTGATGAGTTTTCCCCAAAAGAATGGAAGCCTGAACATATTTCACTTGCTGAGGAATCGGACATATTCATAATTGCTCCCGCAACCGCAAACACCATTGGCAAAATTGCACAAGGAATTGCGGATAATCTGCTGACATCGGTTGCCTGTGCTTTTTCAAAAAAAATGATTATCGCACCCGCTATGAACTGCAACATGTGGCAAAACGAAGCAGTTCAGAATAATATAAAAATATTACAGTCCAGAGGGGCTGAAATATTAGAACCCGAAAGCGGCTTTTTGGCGTGCGGATATACAGGAAAAGGCAGACTGTGTTCAACGGATAAAATTTTTGACACAACAGTTGAAGCCATACAATATCAAAAAATACTAACGGGTAAAAAAGTCGTAATAACATCGGGCGGAACAATAGAAGATATTGACCCTGTCCGCTATATTTCAAACTATTCATCAGGCAAAATGGGACTGGCTCTCGCAAATGCGGCTTATAATATGGGAGCAAGCGTTGTACTGATTACCACAAAAGATTTTAATGTTGCCTATAAAACAGTAAAAGTTAAATCCGCACTTGATATGAAATCCGCCGTTGAAAATGAATTTGAAGATTCTGATATTGTGATTATGGCTGCTGCCGTTGCTGATTACAGAGTAAAAGACTATTCCGGACAAAAAATTAAAAAAGGGGATGATGACTCACTTACTCTTGAACTTGTGAAAAATCCCGATATTTTAACTGAATTATGCAAAAACAAAACTCATCAAACTATTGTCGGGTTCTGTGCAGAATCAGAAAACCTTATAGAAAATGCAAAAGAAAAAATATCAAAAAAAGGTTGTGATTACTTAATTGCAAACGATATTTCAAGAAAAGACATCGGGTTTTCGTCAGATGATAATGAGGTGACAATACTTGATAAAAACGGCGGAATGACACAATTAGACAAGGCACCTAAAACTATCCTTGCAAGAAAGATTCTGGAGCATATTGTAAATGAATAAATACGAAATCATACGCAGAATAGAAGAATTTGCACCTCCCGAAACAGCAGAAGAATGGGACTGTGTAGGGTTTATGGCTGAAACTGACAAACAGGAAGTTTCAAAAATTATGCTATGCCTCACCCCCACAGAAGATGTTATAAAACAAGCCCTGAAACAAAATTGTGATATGATAATATCTCACCACCCGATGTTTGAAATTTGCTGTTGTCATTCTGCACTCGTTTCTGATGTTTTTAAACCCGTTATTGATATATATTCCGCACATACAAACATGGATTTGGCATACGGCGGAACAACCGATACACTAATTAAAACACTAAATTTTCAAAATGAAAAAATTGAATACAAAGATTTTGTCAGATATGTAGAATTAACAACCCCGCTTGCTATTTCGGAATTGACACAAAAACTTCGTAAAATATCTCCAAATTTGCGATACGTTAATAATAAAGAGATAAAAACTATTAAAAAGATAGGATTTTGCGCAGGCTCCGGTTCTGAATTTATCTCGCAGGCGGAAGAATACGGCGCAGACTGTTTTGTTACGGGAGATTTGAAATTTCACACCGCATTAGACTCAAATATTTTAGTTTATGACATCGGACATTTTGAATCAGAAATTCCGATACTTCCGATGTTTGAAAAACTTATCGGTAGCGGAACAGAGATTGTATTTGCGAATGAGCATTCTCCGTTTATTATGGGGGTTATACAATGAGCGATTTACAAATCAGTGCAATTACAAATGTTGATTTATATACGGTTCAAAAAGTATTTGCCTCAAATAAAATTTCAGACGGCGAAAAAGTCGCATTTTTTAACCAACACCACAGCGACATAACGGATATTATAAAGCAAACCATTACATCAAGCGAATACGCACACATGATGCAAGGACGTCCGTTACAAAAATTCAGACCGCTGAAAAACTCTTTCACAAAACGGGGAGATAAAATACTTCTTGCAAAAGCACTAGGAATTGACCCCTCAGAAATTGATTTTATGATAAGAACCATTACCGAAGATATTGAAGAAGGAAAAGACCTTTCAAAATATTCCCCCGAATTGCTTGAAAAAGTGAAAACTTATGTCTATCGGCATGGGAAAAAAGACCAACTTGTCGTATTTCTTGATTACAAACTAAACGACGTAAAAGATATTGTCCAGTACCTATACCGCACACTTGAATATAATTCTGGCGGAGTTGCGGATTACTTCGTAAGACCCATACACAGAATGGACAATAAAACTCTTATAAATCTTTATAAAACAATAGATGATAACCTTGATATGGCACATAAATCGGGACAAATTGCACTCGAGGATAAAGAAAAAACCGCGAAATGGGCACTTGTAAAACTCTGCGAAATTCAAAGCAATTCAAAACTGATTAATGCAATAAAGACATATAATAAGTTGAAATAATAAATCTTAATAATATAACAGGATTTAGCCTGTCATATTATTAAGAAAGGGTGCATCAAATGACGCACCCTTTCTTTAATTTGACTTTTATCGGTTCGTATTGACACTACATCATGCCGCCCATACCACCCATACCTGCCATAGCAGACATATCAGGTGCAGAAGATTTTTCTTCCGGAATTTCTACAACAGCAGCTTCGGTTGTTAAAAGCATTGAACCGACAGATGCTGCATTCAACAGAGCTGAACGTGTAACTTTTGCCGGGTCAACAATTCCTGCCTGGAACATATCAACATATTTGCTATTTAACGCATCATATCCGTATGCACCATCTTTTTCAAGAATACAATCAACAACTACGTCTGCTTTTGCACCTGCATTGCGAGCGATAGCTCTCAAAGGTACATCAAGTGCTGCTGTCAAAATCTTATAACCGACTTTTTCATCATCGGATTCAAAATCAATACCTTCCATTGATTTATTCAATTCTTGTTGAACTCTCAAAAGTGCAACACCGCCGCCGGGGACTATACCTTCTTCATTTGCAGCTCTTGTTGCATTAAGAGCATCTTCAATTCTCAATTTTCTTTCTTTAAGTTCAACTTCGCTTGCAGCACCTACTTCAATTACTGCAACGCCGCCTGAAAGTTTTGCTACACGTTCTTGAAGTTTTTCTTTATCATATTCACTGTCAGATATTGCAATTTGGCTCTTAATTAAAGCAATTTGCTTTTCAACAGCAGCTTTGGTTTCGTCACCTACAACAATTGTTGTTTCATCTTTTGTTACAGTAACTCTTTTTGCTTTACCAAGCATTTGAATAGTAACATTTTCTAATTTGATACCCAATTCTTCTGTAAACATTTCACCGCCTGTTAAGATAGCAATATCTTCAAGCATAGCTTTTCTTCTGTCACCAAATCCGGGAGCTTTAACCGCAACCGCTCTGATAACTTTTCTCATTGTATTAACAACCAATGTAGCAAGAGCTTCTCCTTCAACATCTTCTGCGATTAATAACAATGATTTGCCTTCACGTGCAACCTGTTCAAGTAACGGAACAAGGTCAGCAATTAAGTTGATTTTCTTGTTGCAGCAGAATACGTAAGCATCTTCCAAAACTGCTTCCATTCTTTCAGGGTCGGTTACGAAATACGGTGAAATATAACCTTTATCAAACTGCATACCTTCAACAACTTTCAAATTTGTTCCGAAAGATTTAGATTCTTCTACTGTAATAACACCGTCGTGACCGACTTTTTCCATTGCTTCTGCAATAAGTTCACCGATTTCTTTGTTATTACCTGCTGAAATAGCTGCAACTTGTGCAATTTCTTCTTTTGTGTTAACTGGTCTTGACATAGCTTTGATTTTTGAAACTGCAGATTCAACTGCTCTGTCAATACCACGTTTCATTGACATCGGGTTAGCTCCTGCCGTCAGGTTTTTCAATCCTTCACGAACGATTGCTTGTGCCAAAACAGAAGCTGTTGTTGTACCGTCACCTGCTACATCATTTGTTTTGGATGAAACTTCTTTTAATAATTGTGCACCTGAATTTTCTAACGCATCTTTTAATTCAATTTCTTTTGCAATAGTAACACCATCGTTAACAATTTGAGGTGCGCCGAATTTTTTTGTCAGAATTACATTTCTACCTTTTGGCCCTAATGTAACCTTTACCGCATCTGCTACCGCATCAATTCCCCTAAGAAGCGATTTTCTTGCTTCTTCATCAAAAATAATTTTTTTTGCCATTTTTATATTTCTCCTTTTTATATCTATGTCTGTTAAGTCTGCAAAGACGGTTTATGAACTTATCGGACTTATCGTCTTAACGACTTATTCACTTTTATTCAATAACAGCCAGAGCATCTTTTACCGATAAAATTTTGTATTCAACGCCATCAACTTTAACATCTGTTCCTGCATATTTAGCATATAAAACAACATCTCCGACTTTTACATCCATCGGTTCTCTTTCACCTTTATCATTAATTTTGCCTAATCCGACTGCTACAATCTCACCTCTTTGGGGTTTTTCTTTTGCACTATCCGGAATAAATATTCCGCCTGATGTTTGTTCTGTTTCTTCTATAACTTTAATAACAATTCTTTCTCCTAACGGTTTAATCATAATTTTTCTCCTTCTTTTTTACACTACATTACATTTATATAACGGAAAACATAAAATATTAATAAATTTAAGGAAAAATTAATTATTTGGTTAACGAATTGTTATCTTATGCGGCGCTGCGCATTTGTTTATAAACATCTATTCCCTCAACCCAGTTCGGAACAATGTTCAAATCCTGTTCAACTATGTGTTTTGGTAACGCTGCGTGATGAATCTTGGGCAACAGATAATCCTCAGGATATTCGATCAGATTCGGGATATTATCGTCAGTATCGTTGCAGATAAATATTATTTTGCCTGTTTCCTTATCGGTACGATAGCCGACAAGCGTTATTTCATGACCGTTTATGATGATATTGTTGCTGTCTGTTTGAGTGTAACCCAAAATAACATTTTCTTTTTCGTTTAGTGCCGTGAGAAGATGTTTTTTCATTGTCGGAATATCGGTTTCATAACCTACAAGACGAGCATTTTCATCAACTTTTTGGTAGGTTACTGATAAAATATTTTTGTCAAATACAACAGACTCCGTAAAGGTTTTTTCAAATTCAATCAGCCCTTTGTCGTTCTGGTTAAATTTACCCGTTCTTTTATCAGTTAAGGTGTTATAAGACTGCTGCGAACCTATTTGCATAAAGGTTGACTGCATAAGAACATCCAGCGGTGACCTTTCGTAAGGGTCTTTGTTTGTCGTCTGAATCTGCGCTCTTAAAAGTGCATTCTTATCAGGCGCAAAAGTCATTGATGCCTTATTAAAATCTGACGGAGTCCATGGCATTTCAAAAGCGTTCAAAAGCCAGAT
>CAMHMW010000121.1 GCA_946186335.1 uncultured Candidatus Melainabacteria bacterium | reverse complement strand
AAAGGTCCGCCCTGAGTCATTAAATAGATTAAGTCAAACACCTGAAAAGAGCTTATAGCGGTAATAATGACCACAAAAAATATTGTGGGGGATAGCAGCGGAATGGTTACATTTTTAAATGTCTGTATTGAATTTGCGCCGTCAATTTTTGCCGCATCAAACAAACTTTGTGAAATTGCAGACAGTGATGATAAGAAAATTATCATATTATATCCGATAAGTTTCCATACTGACACAATAATCAACGCCGGCATAGCAAAATTTGAATCATATAGCCAGTTAATATTTATGTGCAATACCTGATTTAAAAAGCCGATATTCGGGTCAAAAATCCATGCCCAAACGACACCGACAACAACCATAGGGGTTATAAATGGCAAAAAATATGCGGTTTTATAAAAATCACTTCCTCTGATTTTTGAATTTAAAACTGCGGCAAGTATCAGCGGTATAATTACCCCGAAAATTGAGGTTGATAACGCAAAGACAACCGTGTTAAGCAAAATTTTATAAAACAAATCGCTTGAAAATATATTCTTATAATTATCAAGACCGACAAATGATATGTCGTTCAGCAAATCCCATTTTGCAAAACTTAAACCGAAAGAGCAAAATATCGGAATAATTATGAATATTAAAGTTCCCAAAAGCGCAGGTAAAATAAATATCCACCCCGCAACCGACTGAGTATTGACAAGTTTTTCAAAGATTTTTTTCATGGTATGATTTAATTATAGTCTAAATAACGGGAGATGTGAAATATGCAAAGATACGAACACGCATTTGGGAAAAATGACATCAGGGGTATTTATAACGAAGATATAACGGAAGAATTATTCTATAATATTGCTTTTGGTTATATTAAGTGGTTAACCGTTCAAAACGGTAAAAACCCCTCGGATTTAAAAATCAGCGTTTGTATGGATGCAAGATTACATTCTCCGTCATTAAAAAAAGCATTAATCAGCGGACTTGTTGATTGCGGAGTTAATATAATTGAAGATTTGGGACTTGCTCCGACACCTATCGGCTATTATTCGGAAGTTGCACACAACCTTGACGGGGCAATGATTATAACTGCAAGCCATAACCCGTCAGAATATAACGGAATGAAAATGACCTATAATCGGCAAACATTAAACGAACAGCAAATAAAAGAAGTTAAGGAATTAACTTTTTCTGATTGGAAACAACTTCCTGAAAATTTGTCCGACAAAGATTTTTCAACTGAAATTATACCCGAATACATATCTGAAATGAAGAAGAATTTTATGATGTGCGGAAAAGGGATAAAAGTTGTTGTTGATAGTGCAAACGCAACCGGCGGAATTGTCGGCCCGCAATTATACAGAGGTCTGGGATGTGATGTTATTGAGTTGTTCTCAGAACCTGACGGAAGATTTCCGAACCATCACCCGAATCCGAGCGTTCTGTCAACCCTTGAAACTCTTTCAAAAACTGTTATTGAAAACCATGCGGATTTTGGTATTGCCTATGACGGGGACAGCGACAGAATAGGTATTGTTGATTCAGAAGGAAAACCGTTAACCGGAGATAAACTCCTTTTAATTTATGCTATGGATATTATTTCAGAAAGCCCGACTGTTGTATCAGAAGTAAAATGTTCACAAGTCTTGTTTGATACTATCAACAAATCAGGCGGAACAGCCGTGATGTGTAAAACGGGACACGGATATATCAAAGAGAAAATGAAAGAAACCCGTGCCGTACTTGGCGGCGAGATGAGCGGTCATACTTTCTTTAAAGACAGATATTACGGCTTTGATGATGCAATTTATGCAGGCTGCAGAATGATAGAAATTGCTGCAAAACACAAATCACTTAATCCTGATTTTAAGATTGAACAATTATTAGCACCGTTTGATGAAGTTTTTACAAGTGATGAAGTCCGTTTTCCCTGCCCAAATCACCTAAAAAAAGAGGTGCTTGAGGCTATAAAAACAAAAGTTAAGAATGAACCGAAAATGTTTGGAACGGAGATTAAGGACATTATCACGTTAGACGGCATGAGAATAGTTTTTGACGGTGGTTTTGCAATGATTAGACAAAGCAATACCGAACCTGTATTTACTCTCAGATTTGAGGCACAGGACGAGGTTCAGTGCAATCATTTTAAAAATGTTATGGTATATGCTCTGGATAATTTAATCAAAGCAAAAGTATAATAATTACTCAATCAGTTTCCCGTCAAATAGGTTAATGACCATATTTACGCCGTCAGAGTGATTAAATTCATCATCAGTTTTATGATGAACAGGCTTTGGTTCATTTTTAATTGATATAGCTTCCTCAATTTCATCTTCCGCAGGTTCCTGCGGTTTTGGTGCCGGCATAGGTTTAGGCGCAGGGGCAGGCTTATCATCACCCTCTGAACTTTGTTCTTTTCTGATTTTATCATCATCAGAGTGAGGTTCTCTGACTAATATTTTTTTAGCAGGAGAACCAAACATTGAGGTAACTGCATCCACAATCAGTTTGTGTTTTGCTCCGTCCTGCGCAAACTGACTCAGCCACATCTGGTTTTTAACCGAAATAATAACTTCATCCTGTGAAATTTTAACGGGTAATGCCTGTTGTTGTAAAATTGCCCTAGACGGGCCATGAACATTTCCTATAAGGCTTGCCCACAACTCTTTAAGAGAATCTGTTGCAGGTGCTTTTGACATCGGAACTTCTGCTGTTAAAACTTCTTCTTCCGTCGCATTTGGTGTAATTTTGGGTTGTGGTGCCGGTTTTGTTTCCTGAACTTTTTGAGGAGCAGGTGCGACCTTTTTAACGGGCTGAGGCGGAGTATTATATGCTGAGGTGTTGACCACCTTGTGTACTTCCCCATTTTCCATTAAAGATAAACGTTTTTGTAAATCTTCAAGTTTTGTATTTTCTGCCAAATTTGCCATATCAAGAATTGCAACATCAAGCCATAACTTAGGGTTTGCGGTTAGTTTTAATTCTTTTATATAATTTGCACATTTATCAATAAGTGAGATTAATTGATGTGTTTCAATATTTGAAAGCTTATCGGATAAAATTTTTAATTGTTCCGAATTTAACTGGATAACAGTATTATCAACGTTACCTGCTGATTTAAGGATAAGTGCATTTCTCAGATAATCCAAAAGGTTTGATAATATTTGTATCGGTTCATTACCTTCATTATATATGCCGTTTAATATGCCAAGCGCCTCATTTTGACTTGATGAAACAATAGCTTCAAATAACGAAGTTAATGAATTAAACGATAATCTACCGAGTAAATTATTGATATCATCAACAGAAATGGGTACATCAGGCGAGTTTAAAACACTTAACTGATCTAATAACGCAATACTGTCACGCATTCCACCTGCTGAATTTTGTGCGATATAATACAGAGCATCATCCGTTATATTAATTTTTTCGTTATCTGAGATATATCTGAGATGTTTGGCGATATCATCAGTTGTAATACGCTTAAAATCAAATCTTTGACAACGGCTTTTAATGGTGTCCAAAACCTTGTGAACTTCTGTTGTTGCAAGTATAAATATTACATTTTTCGGAGGTTCTTCAAGAGTTTTCAACAAAGCATTAAATGCCTGATTTGTCAGCATGTGAACTTCATCAATTATATAAATTTTGTAGCGGCTTTGAACAGGTGCCAATGCAACTTTTTGAATAATTTCATCAGCATCGCTGACTGAACGGTTACTTGCCGCATCAATTTCAATAACATCTATCGGTATTGAATTTGTAATATTTTTGCAGTTCTCACACTCGTTGCATGGTGTAATTGTCGGTCCGTTTTGACAATTTAAAGATTTGGCAAAAATTCTTGCAGTTGAGGTTTTTCCTGTTCCTCTCGGACCCGTAAAAAGGTAGGCATGAGAAATTCTATCTGTTTTAATCGCATTTGCCAGCGCTTTTTTTATGTGTTCCTGTCCGACTATTTGTTCAATGGTCTGCGGACGGTATTTTCTGTATAAAGGCATATAGTTCGTATTCATGATAAAATTATTATAGCAAATAAGAATTTAAAAAGGGTGAAATATGAACTTACTTAAACCAAAAAAATTACAAAAAGGGGATGCGATTGCGATAATTGCACCTGCAGGTAATATTGATTATGAAAAAATTTTATCGGGCAAAAAATATTTTGAAAGTAAAGGGTTTAATGTTAAGTTAGGTAATAATATAAATAATTCGGACAGGTACTTTTCCGGAAATGATGAGGAACGCCTTTCTGATTTGCATGATGCATTTAGTGATAATTCCGTTAATGCAATTGTTTGTGCCAGAGGCGGGTACGGGGCGTTAAGATTAATAGATAATATTGATTATGAACTAATAAAAAATAATCCTAAAATCTTTTGCGGATATTCGGATATTACGGTTTTAAACGCAGTATTTCTTAAAAAATCAAACCTTATCACTTTCTCGTCACCAATGATTCAGGGCGATTTTGCAAATGAAATAAATACATATACAGAAAGTGAGTTTTTCAAAACTTTAACATCAGAAGAAATTAAAATTATCGCAAATAATCCTGTTTATTATAATACATTCAAAAAGGCGGAGGGCGTTCTTATCGGCGGAAATCTGTCAACATTTGTAAGTCTTTGCGGAACTGATTTTCTGCCAGATGAAAAATTTATGTTATTTGCAGAGGACCTGAATGAACCGTCATACAAAATTGACCGCTATTTTACGCAGTTATTTAATATTGAAAAATTTAAAAATAATGTTTCTGCAATACTTTTGGGAGATTTTTTAGAACCCGATAATGAGGAATATTTGAACGCAGTATTCTCAAAGATTGCCGAAAAATTTGAAATTCCGGTTATAAAAGGTTTTCCGTTTTCTCACACAAAAGTTAAAACAACTGTTCCGTACGGCGCTTATGCGGTTGTTTGTGATAACACAATTACTGTGCAAGACTATTTGACTTAATTAAAAAGACATCAGATTTTGAATTTTCAAGAATACGCCTGCTTACAGATGTTAACAGAATTTTTGAAAAAACGTTTCTGTTTCTGACTACACATACAACTGTATCAATTTTTTCGCCGGAAGCATATCTTATTATCTCTGAGGATGGATTTCCGTTTAAAATTGCAGCCTTATAAACTTTAATATTGTGCAGTTCAAACATTTCTTTGTATTTATTTAACAAAAGTCCGGAACTCACTTTCTGCTTTTTGTTTACATCCCCAATCCAATGAGTATCAATATTTCCCTCTAAAAACAGATAATCGGGACTTTCATAAACTGTCGCAATATATACTTTCTTATCAGAAAAATTGAACTTATCCAGATATTTTTCGCACTCACTCATAGCCGTTTTTGAGCCGTCAACAGCAAACAGAATACGTTTTGCAGGATTATCACCTTTTGATATATATACGGAAGTTTTTGATGACGATGCAATTTCCTGCGATACGGAACCCAACCAC
>CAMHMW010000120.1 GCA_946186335.1 uncultured Candidatus Melainabacteria bacterium | reverse complement strand
TTGAATCAAAAACGGATTTGACATTTTTACGGCAAATTCGCATTGCAACTTTTCCCATTCCGAATATTGTATTTTTCGAAACCATTTTTTCAAGACCGCTGTAATCAACCTTGTTATATGTCGTTGAAAAATCGCCCATAGACTGGTTTAGAAACTTATTTTTGATGAACAGATTATAATCCATAATATCCCCTGATAATATAATAAAGTATTTTCAACTTTCAAAATTGCTCGTTCATTTTGCAGTGGCAAGGCGGGAGGGTGCATCGTTTGATGCACCAATACAACTTATCACAATTGAATGATTAACACTATTTTGTATATGTGATTAAAATATCGGGCGAAAAATTTTTCGCACTTTCAAATTTTAACGAAGTACATTCTGATATTAAATCACATTCACTACCGTAGAAACATGATTTACCATTGTTATCACCCAAAATTTTTGGGGCAATAAAATGGTACAATTTATCAGCATAAGGCAGGAAACTTTCATTTACTCCCCCGCCTGCTTCCACAAAAACACTCATTATTCCCAGTTCAAAAAGTTTGTTCAATATAAATTCAATATCTAACTTTTTATCTTTAACCGGTGCGGGGATAAATGTCATTCTGTCCGTATTTGTATTGTATTTGCACGCCAAATTCCTGTCATAAAATACAATAATCTCGCCCTGTTTGTAGATTTGTGCGGTTTCAAAATCCGTTTTAAGTTCTCTATCCAGAACAATTTTCTTTTTATGCTCCATCTTCGGATTATCGGCAATAACGGTTGCAGATGATGTCAGAATGGCATCATACTGCTTTCGCAATTTATAAACTTCACGGCGCGCCTTATCAGAGGTTATCCATTTTGAATTTCCCGTACGTGCTGCGATTTTTCCATCAATGGTTGTTGCCGTTTTTATCGCCACAAAAGTTTTGTTTTGGGTTTTATTTTTTATAAAAATTCTGTTTAATTTTCTGCATTCGTCCTCTAATACGCCCCCGACAAGTTCAATTCCCGCATCTTTCAAAATTTTAAGCCCTTTCCCGCCAACAACGGGATTCGGGTCTTTCATACCATAAACTACCTTTTTTATCCCCTTTTCAATGATAATATCGGTACATGGCGGAGTTTTTCCCTGATGACAGCAGGGCTCGAGATTAACAACAAGAGTACAGTTTTTTGCAGATTTCAATTTGTTCAGGGCATCACGCTCGGCATGAAACTCTCCGTATCTCTTATGATAACCCGTAGAAACAACCTCTCCCGCCTCATTTAAAATTACACAACCAACCATGGGATTAGGCGAAGTTTGCCCCGCAGCCTTTTTTGCAAGAGTTATACATTTTCTCATTTCTTTTTTGTAATTATTCATGTTTGTATTTTATAATAAATCATGCTATATTAAAAGGGTAGTGTATTTTAGTATAAAAAGGAGAGTTTATTATGGTAGATTTAAAATACATCGGACACAGCGCATTCCAGATTACACACGACGATAAGGCTGTTTTAATTGACCCGTTAGTATCTACAAACGAAAAGTATAACTGGCATGATGAACCTATTACGGACATCTTGTTGACACATGCTCATGGGGATCATCTTGGTGAAGCATTAGAAATTGCAAAAGAAAAAGATATTGAAATTACCGCAATTGCTGAACTTGCCGGCTATTGCCAAAAAGAAGGCGCAAAAGCAAAATCCATCGGCTTGGGTTCATGGATTAACTTCTCTTGGGGTCGTGCAGTATTTTTACCTGCATTTCATTCAAGTTCATTACCTGACGGTACTTATGGCGGTGTTGCTGCTGGCATTTTGCTTGACGTTGACGGCGTTAGAATTTACCATGCAGGTGATACATGCTTAACAGGTGAAATGAAAACAATTAAAGAATTGTATGCTCCTCAAATTGCTTTATTGCCTATCGGCGGAACCTACACAATGGATGTTGAACATGCTGCAATGGCTGCTAAATGGCTTGGTGTAAGAACGGTTATCCCGATGCACTATGGCACATTCCCTGAAATTCAGGCAGACCTTGAAAAATTTGCAAGACTTGTTGCTTACGGCAACACCGCTTGCCAAATTTTGAACCCTGCTGAAATCAAGTAAGGACGAAACAAATAATTACTGAAAACGGGTAAGCGGAAGTTTACCCGTTTTTCTGTTGCAAAAAGGTTGTTTTTGTTTAATTATATAGTCAGATATAATTGATTAAGGGGTGTTTATGAAAGTTTTATTCGTTATTGACAGAATTGAATTGAAATATTTTGAGTTTAATAATCTTGTTACAAATTTCTGGCTCATAAAAAGCCTTTTGGAACGTGGCTGTGATGTTAAAATCACAACTATTGATATGCTAAAAGTCAAAAACTCAAAAGCATTTGCTTTCTGCTACAACACATTTTTGAAAGACGAAAATATATTTTATGAAAAAGAAAGCATAAAAGAACATTCCGTTGAGGATTTTCAACTCGTAATGTTCCGCCCCGATCCGCCTGTTGATATGGATTATATAAATGCGACTTATGTTTTTGATTTTGTTAACAGACAAAAAACTTTCATTATTAACGACACAAAAGCAATCCGCAATTTTAACGAAAAACTGCATGCAGTTCTTTTTAACGAATTTATGCCGAATAATATTGTAACATCTTCGAAATCTGATATTATTGAATTTTTGAACGAGAATGAAGAAATAATTTTAAAACCGTTAAATCAATGTTTCGGAGGCGGAGTTATGTATTTGAAAAAAGGGGATAAAAACACCGCTGTTATTATAAACTCTATGACAAAAGAAGGTCGTCAGCTTATAATGGTTCAAAAATACATTCCGCAGGCAAAATACGGAGATAAACGGGTTTTGATTTTAGGTGAAAATGTTATGCCTTATTGCATACAAAAGACCCCGAGCAATGACGATTTTAAATTCTGTGAACACAATGACAACAATATCCATAAGGCAGTTTTAACTGACTCCGAAGCCGAAAACTTTAAATTTGTTGCAAAAAAATTAAATTCGATGGGAATTTATATGGCAGGACTTGATGTTATTGACGGAAAAATCATTGAGGTTAACGTGACTAGTCCATGTTACTTTATAAAAGAAATAAATAACCATTTTGGCTGTCACATTGAAAACGATATAACCGATTTCATACTGGATACGGTAAAATTGCACTTAACACAAACCGTAACAGTATAGTAAAAGATTTAACAGGTCGTACTTTAAGCCTGACAATTACAATTATTAAAATTTTACATTTATACCCGCAAATTTTATTTTTACGGGTTTTATAACAAGATATATTAGAGATAAATTAATGGAGTTAATATAAAAATGTACGTACAACAAGTTGATAACACGAGTTTTGAAGGGTTTAAATTTAAAAGCCCGCATGCAAGAAAAGTTTTCAGAGAAAAATTGAGCCAAACAGACAGTGTTTCCGCACAATATATTAAAGAATACATGCAGCAGGCGGCAAAAGAACCGGTAAATGTTGTTATAGATGCAACAGAAACCCCAATGTATGATTCATTCAGACATGTTATATTTGCAACCATACCCAATAATGACAGATTCGTGGTTGACCCGAGCTACAATCCTAATTCTCTAAAAAAATTTATAGACAGATGTGCCGCACAGGCAGGTTTTGCACCATTTAGAGCGCAGGAACCCGATGATGCCCAAAAACTTTTTAAGCTGGGAGAAAAAACATTATCCACACTTAAATCAATTATAAGGAAAAAGAATAATGCAGGTAAACCGAGTACAAAATAATAATTACAACCCGTATTTTCAAGGGTTTTTGAAAATTCAGAATTTTAGCAAAGACGGTCAAAATATCGTCAGAGAAACCTCTATGGAATTTGACAGGGGTCTTGCAGATTTGGCTTTAAAAAATTTCTTTGGCGGAAACTGGGCAAATGAGGGCGCTCAAAAAGTTAACTACAAACAAATAAAACAATATACTGATGTCTTAAGACAGGCACTCGGCATAAATCTGCCAAGAAACGTTAGAGAATGGCAAAAGGTTGAATTAAAAACATTTGACGGCGGATACAGTATAAAATCAGACGATTTCAGAATAACCCATAACAGAGAAGATTTAATGGTTTGGGATTAATGAGGTAAGTAATATGGACGTAAAAAGAATCGATAATTCTCAAAGTTTTCAGGCTCTTAATTATGAATGTGTCGCAAAATCAGACAGACTACATTTATACAAACATTTAAAGGAACTGGAAAAACTCGGAGAACGCTACAATATCAGACTTATCTCAACCTTTGCGGATGCACCCGGATTCAGCGCAATAGATGTTAATGTAACTCCATTAAAAAAGGGGTTAAGTTTTTGGCAGAAAATATTTCCGCCGATTGGCAGAAGCACCTTTAAAGCACCTCAGACACCACCCGCAGACAACCCGAACAATCTTCTAAACTCTGTACAAAAGGCAATAAAAAATTTAACAGATAAAATGGAACATAGGAATATAGTATAATGCAGATTCAGAAAATTCAAAACAACAACCCAAACACACAAAACAGAAACGTCACTTTCGGCATCAAGGTCTCACAAAACCTCATAAGTAAAGCCCATAATCACTTCAATTATAATCAGGTAGCAAACAAACGGGACAGTATTTTTGCATTCAACAAAACAGTTGAAAAATATGCAAACCGTTTTGGTTACGATAATTACACTCTTGATTATGAACAGAGCAGCCTGAGAGGAGTGCGCAAACACTATCTTGTCGCAACAAGGGACGGCAGCAACGGTATGAACAGAATTATAGTTTCAAAACAAAATACTCTTGTGGGTATAATAAGAACTTTCTTAACTCTCAATGCTAAAGATTTTGATAATATAATGAAACAGGGACTAAAAACAAAAAATCCTAATATTTAGTGTAACAAAACAAGGAGTAATGATATGACAATGGTAAAGAAAATTGCAGGAATTGATTTGGTTCGGGATGCCAAAGCGTTAGCATCCAGATATTTAAAAGCCGATATTGATACAAAACGCTCACTTCTCGCCGCTCGTCCGGGATTTCAGGACACCGCAAAAGATGAAAGAGCGGTAAACAGCGGGTGTTTTTTATTAGACGGCTACGTGAGAAGATATGTTAACCCTCAGTCAGGGGCAAGCGAAATTGTATATTACGGCAACGGAGTACAGAGAGTTGTTTACAATTCTGATAATGTACCTGTCGGAGCAATACAAATCAACAAAAGTCAGGACGGCACACATTTTGATGCCTACGTTTTGGAAGCAGGAGAAAACGCTGAAATAATGCAGGTTCAAACCGACGGAACAAGACGTTTATTCCGTTCTCCCGGTAATTTCTTCAAAGAATTTGATATAAATAATATCGGAGCCTTAGTCAGCGATGCAAAAGGTAATTTTACATATAAATTTTTCGGGAAATAATATCATAAACGTATAATAAAAAGCCGGACAACCAACTGTCCGGCTTTTTGTGCGGATAT
>CAMHMW010000119.1 GCA_946186335.1 uncultured Candidatus Melainabacteria bacterium | reverse complement strand
TTAAATTTACCGATTATAAATTCAAACGGCTTTTTTATATAGCCCCAAATTTTTTTGGCGAAATTTTTAATTGCTGTACCGAATTTTGAAAAATCAGGCATTTTAATTTTTGAACCTGCACCTGCGGCAGTTGTGCCGACTGATGCTGTTGCGGCTTTCGGTTTAAATATTTTGCCTAATTTCCCGAGTTTTCCAAGAGCAAGGAAACCTATTCCGCCTGCAATGAGTCCGCCGAATAACCATTTTTTCCATGACGGGTTGTTTATAAGAGAACTGGGCGCACCGAAACAATCTTCTTTGAGTTCCCCTTTAATTTTTGTATTTGGGGGAAGTAAAAGCGGAGTTTCCGTTGATGGTAATGATTCCAACTGCGGATGTCCGACAAATCTTGCCGGCTGGTCTATTAAATATGCTGCTGCATCATAATCCAGAACGCCGCCTGCCGCACAGGCATCCAATGGGGTTATCCAGTTTGTCATAATACTTTTTCCTTATAATTTTCAACCTACAAGTATATAAAGTATTTTGACTTTAAAAAATTGCCTTATAAATTATTGTTGGGCTGAAAGCCCAACTTACATATTAAAAATTTGCCCTGCAACGTAAATGTATAAAATTATAACTTGTTTATGATACCATTATTATAAAGAAACAGATAAAGAGGTAAGAGATGGATAAATATTATTTAACTACTGCGATAGACTATGTAAACGGCGCACCCCACATAGGTCACGCTTATGAAAAGATTTTAACCGATATTATAGCAAGACATTTTTCTCAAAGAACTGACAATATGTTTTTCTTAACAGGTACTGATGAACACGGTATAAAAATTCAAAAAACGGCGGCATCTCAGGGTATCACCCCGAAAGAACTCTGCGATATGAATTCTCAAAAATTCAAAGATGCCTGGAAGGCTCTTGATATAAACTATAACAGATTTATCAGAACAACAGACCAAGACCACGAAAAAGTTGTTCAGAAAATATTTAAAAAACTTGTAGATAAAGGTGATATTTATAAACACGAATATGAGGGCTGGTACTGTTCGGGCTGCGAGTGTTTCTTGAACCCGAAAGACCTGACAGAAGACGGCTTATGCCCCGACCACCTCAAAAAACCCGACATAGTAAAAGAAGAAAATTATTTCTTCAAACTTACAAAATATAAAGATGCAATAATTAAACACATCAAAGAAAATCCCGAATTTATTGTGCCGAGTTTCAGAGCAAATGAAGTTTTGAACCAATTGGAGGATATTCAGGATATTTCTGTTTCCCGTAATAAAGCTAATGTGGGCTGGGGAATTGATGTTCTTGATGATGCGGAACAGTCAATTTATGTTTGGATAGATGCACTTTCAAACTATATTACGGCTATCGGTTATGACCCTGACGGTTCATCGGAACAGTTTGAAAAACTCTGGCCGGTTGATGTTCATGTTATAGGTAAAGATATTCTGAAATTCCACAGTATTTACTGGATTGGTATTTTGATGGCACTTGAATTGCCTTTGCCAAAACACATTTTTGCTCACGGCTGGATAACCATTGATGAAACAAAAATGTCAAAATCTTTGGGTAATGTTGTTTCACCGACATCGGTTCTTGAAAGTTTTGAATTATCAACTCCTGATGCGTTCAGATATTATATGGCAACATCAGCACCATGCGGACGTGACGGCAACTATTCCGATCAGGATTTTAAGGAAAAAGTTAACGCACATCTTGCTAACAGTATGGGTAATTTACTTAACAGAAGTTTGTCAATGCTTGTTAAATATTTTGACGGTGAAATTAAAGCAGAATTTTTAACAGGACGTTCAAAAGAGGCAGAAAGCCTGTTAAAAACCGCACTCGGAACAGTAAAAATTGTTGAAAATCATTTCAACCATTTTGAAATTCAGGAGGCGGCGCAGGCTATCGTTTCCATTGTAGATGCGGCAAACAAATTTGTTACGGATAATGCACCGTGGACACTTGCAAAAGAAGAAAAAATGACCGAATGCGGTCAGGTGCTTGCGACAGTTTTGGAAGTTATGTGTATAATTTCTTCTTTGATTTATCCTTATTGTCCGAATATTGCGCAGGATATGGCAAAACAGTTATCTTATGATTTGTCGGTGAAACTTGATGATATTACAACGGATAATATCAAAACAGGTAAACTTATTTCAAAAGAGGATATTCACCCCGTATTTTTGAGAGTGGATTCCGAACTTGCCGACAAAACAAAAAAATAACAAAAATATGTAAGTTGGGCTTTCAGCCCGACAAAATATCAAACAAAAAAGCCCTGAAATTAATCAGGGCTTTTCTTATATGTTAAATACAATTAACTGTTAACTGAACTTAACGGTTTGGGACCTGCGTTAACAATTTCAGCCGGCATGTTCGGATATTTTGAAGTGAAGTTATCATTGAACATTTGTGCTAATTTGTTAGCTGCTTCGTCATAAGCCGCTTTATCA
Organism: uncultured Candidatus Melainabacteria bacterium; assembly: GCA_946186335.1. Lineage (GTDB taxonomy): Bacteria > Cyanobacteriota > Vampirovibrionia > Gastranaerophilales > Gastranaerophilaceae > Zag111. The sequence goes on along the minus strand of CAMHMW010000119.1, from coordinate 3,117 downwards.
GTCCACATACCGCGAGCATCAAGCATTTCTGACGGAACATTCGGACAAGATGTCGGATAATCAACGTTAAATACATCGTGATGTTTAAATTCAACGTTATCAAATGAACCGTTCAAAGCAGCAGTTACCATTGCACGTGTGTAAGATAATTTCATTCTCTTAGCACCTGATGATGCTGAACCGCCAGCCCAACCGGTGTTTACTAAGTAAACCTTTGTTCCGTACTGGTCTAATTTGTCACCTAACATTTTTGCGTAAACTGACGCATCCATCGGCATGAAAGGTTCGCCGAACAATGTTGAGAATGTCGGAACAGGTTCTGTGATACCTCTTTCGGTACCTGCCAATTTAGATGTGAATCCTGTTACAAAGTGATACATAGCAGCGTTTTTGTCCAGTCTTGAAATAGGAGGTAATACGCCGAACGCATCAGCTGTTAAGAATACAACAACTTTCGGAATACCGCCTTTTGACGGAATAGCGGAGTTGTTAATGTAGTTAACGGGGTATCCTACACGTGTATTTTCTGTTAATGAACCGTCCATAAAATCAAGTTCTCTTGTTTCAGGATTCATGATTACGTTTTCAACCAAAGAACCGAATTTAATTGCGTGGTAAATATCGGGTTCATTTTCTTCTGTTAAATTGATACATTTTGCGTAGCATCCGCCTTCAAAGTTGAATACACCGTCAGGTGACCAGCCGTGTTCGTCATCACCAATCAGTTTTCTTGAAGGATCTGCTGATAATGTGGTTTTACCTGTTCCTGAAAGACCAAAGAAAACTGCGGTTTCGTGTGTTTCAGGATCCATGTTTGCTGAACAGTGCATCGGCAATACATTTTTCTTAGTCATTACATAGTTCATTGTAGCAAATACTGATTTTTTGATTTCGCCTGCGTATTGTGAACCTGCGATGATAATTGTGTGTGCTTCATAGTCAATAGCTATGCATGCTTCTGAATTTGTGCCGTCAATTGCCGGATCACATTTGAAACCGGGAGCGCAAAGAATTGTGTAATCTGCTTCACCATAAGAAGCCAACTCTTCCGCTGTCGGTCTGATTAATAACTGGTGAATGAACATATTTTGGCTTGCCAGTTCGTTAATAACTCTGAATTTTTGAGTATAAGTTTTGTCAGCACCTGCAAAACCGTCAAAAATAAATACTTCTTTACCGTTCAGGTAGTTAGCGATTTTATCTCTGATAGAGTTGAATGCTTCTCTTGAAATAGGTCTGTTAACTTTTCCCCAAGCGATGTCATTGTGGATAGATTCTGTATCAACAATAAATTTATCCTTAGGTGAACGACCTGTATATTTACCTGTTGTAACAACAAGTGCACCTGTTTCAGAAAGAGCACCTTCTCCGCGTCTTAAAGCAGCCTCTGTTAACTGAGCAGGTGTCCAGTTTCTGTGAACTGCTGACGGAGATGTAATACCCCATTTTTCAATACCATAAGTTTCCATTTTAACTTCCTCCTTTTGAAGTTCGTAACCATACACAATAATTGTACTATAAACACTTTTAAAATGCAACTTTTTTGGAGTTGTAAAAAGTAGCCTAAATTTTGCTTTTATGTTAATATGTTCTCACGTATTAATAACTTTAATCAGGGGAGAGTTTTTATGGAAAGCATGAATAAATTTAAAGTCTTAACAATAATCATCATCTGCTTGTTTATGTTTGCGATTGCGGCAATGTATATCAATACAAAAGATGCAACCGAAGGAAAAGCACAGACATCATCTCAAAATAATTCAGGCTATCAGGACAGAGCAAGAAATAAAGAGAAACTGGATTTTGCGGACGTAATGCTTGAGATGGAATCTATACAGCAGAGAGTGGAGATGCTTGAAGCAAGAGGCGGAGGCAGTCAGGAACGCGGCAATTCGGGCGGAAACGAGTTACGCTGCAAAATTTACGGTGTAAAAACATTAAGAGGAATTGAACAGATATCTCCGACAGCAGCAGTTCAGGATGCTCAGGTTAACGGTAATGATATCGTAATAACCTGTTCTTTATAAGTTGTCAGGCTGAGGTTCCAACTTACAAACTGGACTTTTTTGTTCAAATATAATATACTTATTATAACAAGGGTATAAGGGAAATTTTAAAATGGCTAAACACAGTGATACAGTACCTATAGAGGTTACAATTTTAACGGCAGACCACGATATTAAAGGGGTTGTTCACGTTTCAAAATACACAAATACAAACCGTGAATTAACCGACCTTCTTAACGACAAAGAAAGAAGATTTCTTGCCGTTACAAATGCCGAGATTTATCCCAGAACCGGTAATGCTTCCCCGAGAAGATATAACTTTTTGGAAATTCACATGGATTATGTTCTTATGGTTCATCCGACATCTCAGGCTGTGTTTAAGGATTCCGGTAAAGCGCAGGAAGATATTGCACGTTTCAGAGATTTGAGAATTAAACTCAACCAGACAAAACCTTTTTAAGAGTGGGTTATACGTATTTGATTAACATCTAAAAATTAAACAAATCAACGAATTTAACGCTAAGGGCTTTGCTTAGTCTTTTGACGGTAGAGATAGTTGTGTCTGTTATACCGTGTTCAATGGCGCTGAGGTAACTGGTTGAAATATTTGTTCTAAAGGCTAATTCTTCTTGGGTAATACCAAGTTCTTTCCGTAGGAAACAGACACGTTTTCCAAATTTTTTGCAAAGGACTTTATCATATTTGTATGCCTTTTTACCCATACAGAGATTTTAAAATAAATGGGTGTGAAATATAAACTACCCGATAGGAAAAATATGTCACAAAACCGCATGTAGTCATGTATTGCATGATTATTTTTTCATGATAATATAACCATGATTTGATTTTTGGAGGAATTTTTTAATGGCTGAAGGAAATAAGATATTTTCACTTACAAATGAAAGCACACACAAGGTTTTAAGATTATTCGGAACAAAAATAAGTGTTAATTTAAAATATTTCTTCAACTTAAAATACGGAAAATTACCGCTGGATGATAAGAAAATAGTGTTTTGTAATTTCAAAGGAAACGGGTATGGTTGTAATCCTAAATATGTTGCAGAAGAAATATTAAAAAGAAAATTACCGTATAAACTTGTGTGGTTAATAA
>CAMHMW010000118.1 GCA_946186335.1 uncultured Candidatus Melainabacteria bacterium | reverse complement strand
AGTCTGCGGTTTTGTCTTACCCGTTCAAATTCAAGAAAATCGTCTATATCTTTCATACAGGGAGCGGTATAGGATATTTTTATCCCAAGAATATTTATGACTTTTTTGGTAAATTTACCTTTTTCTCTTTTTTCAGAGATTTCGAAAAATTTAAACGACATTAACGTAATTCTTTTCTTAACTTCTTAATACATTTGCTGATGTGATAAATATAGTATGAACAGATGCAGATGTAAAGGATTAATGGAAAACGGAAATTAATAGTAAGTTTGGCTTTTAGCCCGACACAAAAAACTTTTTTATTAACAAAATTTATAAAACTATTTGAAATTTATCATGTTTGTAGTAGTGTAAGGCTATATGCACGAATATAAATAGAAAAGGAGAAATATAAAATGCAAGTTATATTGAAAAAAGAAGTTCAAAACCTTGGTGAAGTAGGGGACGTTGTTAACATAAAAGACGGTTATGCAAGAAATTTCCTTCTTCCTAACGGTGCTGCTGAAATCGCTACAAAAGGCGCATTAGAAAACAGAGAAAAGAATATTGCAAGAATACAGGCTAAACAGGAAAAATTACATCAGGAAGCACTTGCAAAAGCAGAACAAATTGAAAAATTCGGTAAACTTGAATTGTCTGCAAAAGCAGGTGAATCAGGAAAATTGTTTGGTACTATCACAACTAAGAAATTAACCGAAGAATTGTTGGAAAAAGCAGGTATTGAAGTTGATAAAAAATCAGTTTCTCTGAATGCTCCTATCAACAAAATCGGTAACTACACAATGTTAATCAAATTAACATCAAAAGTTAAATGTGAATTAGCAATCAGCGTTACAGCATCAGAAGTTGTTAAAGAATCTATTGAAGAAGAAGTTGAAACAACAGAAGCAGCTGCTGAATAGTTTAAACAAAAAATTGATAATAAAGGTGGGTAAAAGCGTAAGCATACCCGCCTTTTAAAATATGCAGAAGGGTTAAAATGAGTAAAGATTTAAAACTAAAACCGATTGCTATCGGTTCATTACCGTATAAAGAGGCTGAAAAAGCGATTGATATTGTAAGAAAAGATTTTTCTGAAATTCCGTTTTTTCCGCAACTGGCTAATATCAGCCGGTATGAAGATATGATGATTCAGGTGTTGGAAGGCTTCCCGGGGATACATATTATGGAAAATCAGGAAGATTTGTCTGTAAATCCTGAGGATGATAATTTTTATACCGCTCTTGAAGAATTTTTTACTGATTATGAAGAAATTATGGCTGATACAAATTCCAAATTACTTGACAAATACGGTATCAGTGATGTCTGTTCATCAACTCTGCCCCTGCTTTTAGATATCATAAAAGAAACAAAACCCGAATATGCAAAAGGGCAAATTGTCGGACCATTTACCCTTGCTGCGGCATTGGCTGATAATAACGGAACTCCCCTTGTTTTTGACGAAACCCTGCGGGATATTGTTGTAAAACTATTGAGTTTAAAAGCATTGTGGATAATAAAACAAATGAAAAAGACTAACTCCGAAATTACTCCGATAATTTTTATGGATGAACCCTCTATATCACAACTCGGGACTTCCGCATATTTAACGATAAAAAATGAAGATGTACGTTTAATGCTCAAAGAAATCAGTGATATTATCAAACAAAACGGCGGTTTGAGTGCAATTCACTGCTGTGGGAAATGTGAATGGACAATTCCCGTTGAGGCCGGAATAAATATTTTAAACCTTGATGCGTACTCATTTTCGGAACATTTCAGTATTTATGCAAAAGATATTAAAAAGTTTTTAAATAACGGCGGTAAAATTGTCTGGGGACTTGTTCCGACCTTAGACAGCAATGTTTTATCAACAATATCGGCTGATGATTTGGTTAAAAAATTTGAAAATTCCGTAACTTATTTGACTAATAAAGGAATTGATGAGAAACTTATAACAGATAATTCACTTGTAACATCCTCCTGCGGTGCGGGTTCTCTGACGGATGAACTGGCACAGAGGGCGATGGATTTGATAAAAGAATTATCTGATATATTAAGGGAGAGATTTTAATTTGACTGTAAAACTTGCAATCACGGGTAAAAGCGGAAGCGGTAAAACAACTATTGTAAAAGCATTTATGAGATTATTCAGGGAGATGTTTCCCGAAAAATCCATTTTATTGTTTGACAATGACCTGTCAAGTGAATTAGGACACAGTTTCGGACTTGATATAAGAAATACGATTTACGGTATCAGAAGCGGAAAACACGAATATAAAACGGGTATTCCCGAAGATATGTCCAAACAGGAATTTATTGAATGGGCGATGGAAGATATTGTTGTAACCGTTGATGATAATGTAGATATTATTGTTTCGTGGTTTGTTGGTTCAAAAGATTGCAGATGTCCGATTACAAAACTTATAAATGATGCGGTGGATAAACTTATTCACAGATACGATATTGTAATTTTTGACTGTGAATTTGACCTTAAATATCTTAATCAGCTTGTGGATGTTGAGGTTGATTCAACAATTATTGTCGGACGACCTTCGGAAGAATCTGCACATTTGGCAAAACGTATAGAAGAATTTAGTTCAAAATATGCGGCGGGAACACAAATCGGAGTTGTCATAAACAAGGTTGATAATGATAATTTATCGTCTGTTTATGAACTTTTGAAAAAGTATGACCTCGATATTTTGGGAGTAATTCCGTTTGACAAAAATTTAAAAGAAAACCCCATGTCACGTGAATCAAAAGCGGTTCAGGATGCAATAAGACAGTTTTACCCGAGATTGAATCTTCCCCAAAAACAGAATTAATAAAAGTCGGATAAGTTTATATTTTTGTGATTTTTCGGACTAAATTCCTTAGAATAACACAATATTGTGTTTAATTATTTATTTTGGGGTCAAAGTTTTCTGTTCCGAGAATGGCATTAATACTGTCAGGATTATTTTCTGAAGCATATATTGTTTCAGATAAAGCCGAGTTGGCTGCTGACCATTCGGAAACTTCTGATTTTAGCATGCCTGTATCAGACGGTTTAATTGCAGAATTTGAAACAGTTATTCTGTTTACTTTTTTATGTGCCGGCAATATATCTTCTATTGCTTTTCTCTTTTCACCAACCTGAATATATTTAGCACTGTGCTCACCTTTTTTGTAATCTTTCAGTATTATTTCGCCGCCTGTATATTTTAAAATTAAATTATTTCCCGAAAATTTCGCTTTCAGATTACTGAATTTATCATTTTTAACAATTAAAATATCTGTTCCTTTACCGTTTATAACGGTGTTTTTACCGTCATTCTTAGCAAAATAAAGTATATTAATTCCTTTGCCTGCATTGATAACGTCATTACCTTTTTTTGCATAAATTTTATCATCACCGTTGCCTGCAATAATGGTATCATTACCCTTGCTGCCTTTAATAGTATCATCATATTCGGTGCCATAAATTTTACCGGGTTTATCAGTATTAACAGTTATTCCGTTTATATTCAGCAGGGTTGTTAAATCAACTTCATCTCTGGTATAACCGTATATTGGCGGAATACCGTATTTAAGAATTTCCTGAAATTCGACAATACTATTCAGGTTCTCTGACCCTGAATTTACAACAGGAATTTCGTTTGCCTGCTGTAAAGACACATCCTCAACCGGTGAATGATCAGAATCATAATCAGAATTTCCTGTTGTTATTTCATCACCAAGAGGCGGTAATGCATATTTTGCTACTACAAGAAAACCGTCTATTGCTTCAACGTGTGTTATGTGGTCAGAGTTAAAATATTCCGGCGGCGCATATTTCATAAGCGGCGGCTGTACATATATAACATCTTGCGGCTCAACGTATATCGGCGGTACCGCATACATTGCAACTACCATTACGGGATCTGTTTTTAGCGACACTTCGTTGATTGCAGTTTTACCGTTCGGGGTAAAATAATCCTTAATGGTAATTTGTTCTTTCGTTTTATCAAAGCGTGAATATGTTAATGTAAGGTCATTATTTTTTTTGCTAAAAGATAAGTCATTATCAAATTCGTGAAAATCCTGAATATCAATAAGAGTTTTATCCCCTTCGTGATATATCGTATCATGACCGTCACCTTTGTTGATTATAACGGTATTATTACCTTTACCTGTGTGAATAATATCATTACCTTTACCGCCGGTGATTGTATCATTGTCTTTACCGCCCCGAAGGATATCGTTGCCTTCGTCACCATACAACTTGTTATTACCGTTCCCGCCGATAATTGTATCATTACCTTTGCCGCCATAAATAGTATCGTTTCCGGCAAAACCATAAATCAGGTCGTTACCTTGCTGACCGTATATTTTATTATTTCCGAAACTGCCGAAAATGGTATCATTACCATTACTGCCGTATATCTCGCTATCCTGATTACTTCTTCTGAAATTAAGATATTCTCCGGCATAACTCTTACTATCGATTGATTTTTTATTCTTTTTTATTTCTTGCAGCTTTTTCATAATAATGCTATTATCCCATTCCTATTATAACACTTTATAATATTAATTCAACATATATAAAAACAGTTATATTTATGATAAATATTATCTTGTATGAGATTATATTGATAAACACAAAGGATAAATATGTATAAATTAAAACATGCTGTTTGGGAAATCACTCTAAGTTGCAATATTCATTGTCTTCATTGCGGTTCAAATGCGGATAAACACAAACGTCCGAAAGAACTTTCTACGGAAGAAGCATTGGGGCTTATAGAACAATTATCCGATATCGGATGTAAAAGGGTTGTACTTTCAGGCGGAGAACCTTTTATGAGAAAAGACTGGTCAGTTCTGGCTCACAGAATAGTTACTCTCGGTATGGCATGTCAGTACATATCAAACGGTTATATGGTTAATGACGATATTCTTGATGTTCTGGAACAACTTGGAACAAAATATGTCGGCTTCAGTCTTGATGGTTCAAATGCCGCAACCCACGATTTTATCAGAGGTAAAAAAGGTGTTTTTGACCATTTGATGTGGGTTTTTGACAGAATGAAACAGCGTGGTTTTCAGGTTGGAGTAGTTTCTACCATCCACAAGGGTAATATTGACGAATTGGATGGTATAAAGAAAGTTTTACTTGAGCATGGTGTTGATATATGGCAAATACAGACTGCAAACGTTCGGGGAAGAATGCCAAAAGAATGGGCGCTTAGCGAATCCGATTTTTATCGTATCGCAGAATTTATTGCAAAGAATAAATCAAGATATGAGGATATGCTTATTATTACAGAGGCAGACTGTATGGGATATTTTTCAAAGCTGACTCCGTATATGGGAATGAAGCACTGGAATGGTTGTAATGCGGGCATGAATACTGTCGGAATTGAAAGTGACGGCGGTATAAAAGGCTGTTTATCCATGCAGGATAAAAAGTATATTGAGGGAAATATAAGAGAACAGTCCTTAAAAGAGATATGGGATAATCCTGATAATTTCGCATACAACAGAAGGTTTAAAATTTCGGAACTTAAGGGAATATGTAAAGGCTGCAAATATGGCGGAATTTGCCGCGGCGGCTGCAGTGAAAAAGCGGAAACCTATACAGGAAAACTTCACAGTCAGCCGTTTTGTTTATATGATATGGAAAAAAACGGGAAAATATAATTTTTGGTAACTATATAGAATGTTACAGGCTAAAAGTACCGTCATTCTGAGCGAAG
>CAMHMW010000117.1 GCA_946186335.1 uncultured Candidatus Melainabacteria bacterium | reverse complement strand
CCAAAAGTTCTGACCCCGCAGGAAGAAGAAATTGCATGGCAGATTTGGCGTTCTAATTTACAGAATAAAATTATGCAGGATGCAAAGTTGCCAAATGTACCACAGGGAACGATTTTCAAATTTACCTTTGATGTTGACAAGTACGGCAAAGTTTCAAATATTCATACTTCCTGCACGAATAATCCTCAGTACACCCCTTATGCAATACAGTATATCGCACCTGTAATAAGAGCATATCAAGGGCGTTCAATTTTGAATTTCCCGCAAGGTTCTCAACGTGTAACAACATCATTTGTCGGTTCTTTTAAGGTTTCAAACAGCAGCAAATACAGTACGGCAGGGGATTATAACGATACGGAAAGGATTAGCAGATAAAAATGTTCAGATGTGTAGAATGCGGATGTGAATACGATACAAAGCCCGATTTTTGCGATTGCGGAAACGATGTTTTTGAGGAAGTTATACAAAAGAAAGAACCCGAGAAACCTGTTCAAAAAGAAATAAAGGTTAACGCAAAAATTCCGACTCCTGCCCCAAGAATTGTTATGACACCTCCCCCAAAACAACCTGATCCTATTGATCACCCGAGAGTAATGGCTGATGTCGTATTGTTGATTTGTATAATATTATCTGTAAGTATTTTGTTTTTCATAGGTAATCCGAAAAAGGATATAACCGCAGAAGCACCAAAACAAACCGAACAGAAAACAGTTGCAAATATACCAAATGTTGACAGTTTTTGGGATAACACCCCACCGACTGTAAAACCCGCTGTGCAGCAGACTGCTCAGCAACCGGTACAAACAACAACGCAAAAACCGGCAGATCCGATTACAATTAAATTTGAAGAATGGCTGAATCGTCCTCAGCAAAATCCTGCGGCAACAACCCAACAAAAACCTGTGCAACAGTCAAAACCCGCAGTACAAACACAGGTTCAGAAACCTGTTACGGTAAAAACCGTTCAGCCTCAACAACAGACCAAAGTTACAACTGTACAAAGCAAGCCGCAGGTTCAAACGGCACAAAAACCCAAAACTACGCAAACTGCCGTAAATACAACAAATGCAAAAACGAATTCCCCCGGAGCGCCAAATGATTTGCTGGCAAGGGTTCAACAGAATATTAAATACACCACTCCGACAACAACTACAACAAAAACTACAACAACTCAAGCTGTAAAAACTCAAACGACAACCCAAACTCCAAAAACGGTAACAACCTCAAATACGCAAACTCAGACACAAACTGCACCCGCTCTGAGAAATGCAACAAAACAACCCGTAAAATCGCAGGCGCAGCTTAATCAGGAAGTAGCATCATATAAAGCATCTTTAAGAAATAATATCGGCAAAAAGATTAATTTTCTGAATGTTGTAGGGGACGGAAGCTGTGCAATTACTTTCAAAGTTGATTCCTCAGGCAAACTCACAAACCGTAATTTTTCAAGCCAGTCATCTAACATAACGCTTAACGATGCTGTTTATAACGCAATGATGTCCACCCCATCATTTAACCCGCCTCCTGAGGGGTACAAAAACGAAACTATGACCCTCAGAGTAAAAATTTACGACGGAAATTACGAAGTTACACTGAATTAAACGCTGGCAAAAAATATTTTTACCGTACTTATAAACGGTATGAAGATTAATAATCAGGTTTCGTTCGGACAAACCTTTTTACAGGAGTCATTAAATAAATATATGTCGCAGGAAAACCGCGACAAACTCCTTTATTCATACGGCTTAGGAGAACTTTATCCTGTTGATATTTATCTTGGCTCAACCCCGAGGGGAGATTTGACTGTCGGTATAAAACAGGCAAACTTGTGGGATTATCTGACAATAAACAATGAAATTCCGATGACACAGGAAAATATTGCAGCATACACTTTTATTAAACGAATGGAAAAAACTCATGAAAACATGTACGGATTATCCGTTCCTTACGATGTCAGCGTGATAAAAAACATTGACTATATGTATCAGGAGGACATTGCATACAGTATAAGGGATAAAATAGCGGATTATTACAAAAAATACGCCCACAAGTTTTATAATTAATTATGGTAACTATATAGAAATGTTACAGGATAAAAGTACCGTCATTCTGAGCGAAGCGAAGAATCTATTATATAAAGCAGATTCTTCGGGCTAAAGCCCTCTGAATGACGAGGTTTTTGGTAAATTTGGTGCTAAAAAGTATATAATTGCCTTAATTATTACATACCAAACAGGGTTAACTGGGGAATATTATCGTCACTGTCGGTTTGTTTCTTTCTTGTCGCAAGGTTGTTTGAAAAATCTTTCTGCATTTTTATCATCAACTCTTGCGAACGCTTGACAACACTTTGTGGCAGTCCTGCCATTTTTGCAACCTGAATACCGTAACTTTTACTTGCGCCGCCCTGAACTATCTTTCTCAGAAATTCAATTTCACCATTTTGTTCAGAAATAGTTATTCTGTAATTTTTAATCTGCGGATATGTTTTTGTCATAACGTTTAACTCGTGATAATGAGTTGCAAAAATGCAGCGTGCTTTGATTTTTGTGGCGATATATTCCGCTACTGACCACGCAATTGCAACCCCGTCATAAGTGCTTGTTCCTCTGCCGATTTCATCAAGTAAAATAAAACTTTTTTCGGTTGCGGAATTTAAAATAAATGAGGTTTCTATCATTTCAACCATAAAAGTTGATTGTCCGAGTGTTAAATCATCACTTGCACCGACTCTTGTGAAAATTTTATCGGCAATACCGATTTTGGCACTGTCAGCAGGTATCCAGGAACCGATTTGCGCAAGTATCATAATCAATGCGTTCTGGCGCATATAGGTTGATTTTCCTGCCATATTAGGACCTGTCAAAATCATAAACTGGGTTGTATTGGTTGAATTTGATTTAAGTTCCAAATCATTTGATACATATTCACCCAAAGGTAAAATCTTTTCCAAAACCGCATGGCGTCCGTTCTTCACCAAAAAATCATCCGAATCGTCAATTTCGGGGCGGCAATAGTGATTTTCAACCGCAACTTCAGCAAGCGAATTTAGTACATCCGCTTTTGCAACAGCATCTGCGATTTCTCTTATCATTGAAACGTATTCTTTTGAATATTCCCTGAAATCCGTGAACAATTTATATTCAAGTTCGGTTGATTTGAATTTTGCTGACAAAACATCATCTTCGTGTTTTTTTAGTTCATCCGTTATAAATCTTTCCCCGCCTGTAAGTGTTTGTTTTCTTATATAACTTGGAGGTACAAGATTCAGATAAGAATTTGTAATTTCTATATAATATCCAAAAACCTTATTATAACCGATTTTTAAACTCTTAATGCCTGTTTTCTCTTTTTCGGCTTCCTCAAAATTTTTGAGCCATTCCTCTCCGCCTGTCAGCAAATCTCTGAAATAATCAAGTTCACCGCTTACACCCTCTTTTATTATTCCGCCTTCTTTTATAATAACCGGCGGATTATCAACGATTGTGTTATCAATCATTGTGGCGTAATCATCAAGTTGTGCCGCATATTCTCTCACATTTGAAAACATATCATTTTCAAGAGTTTCCGTAACCTCGAGGAGTTTTGGCAGCATACCGAGTGATAATTTTAAACTTACAAAATCCTTAGGACTTGCAGAACCGTTACTCATACGGGTTGAAAGCCGCTGAATATCATATATATTTTCTAACGCTTCCCCGAGTGCAAACCTGACATCATTTTTTTCAACAAGTTCCGTCACCGCATTTTGACGTTTTATAATATCTTCAACCTTTTTAAGAGGCTGGCAAATCCAGTTTTTTAAAAGTCTTGCTCCCATATTTGTTTTTGTTTTATCTATTGCCCAGAGTAATGAGCCGTATTTATTTTTTTCTCTCAGAGTTTCGACAAGTTCAAGATTTTTTCTTGTGGAAGCATCCAAAATCATATATTCCGAAAGTTCATAAGTTTCAATTCCGTCAAACCTCGGCATATTACCCTTTTGCATTTCCCAAATATATGAAAGCAGCGCCCCTGCCGCTCTGAAACCTAGTTTATATTTTGAATAACCGAAACTTTCAAGACTCTGGGTTTTAAAAAATGTTTTGAGATTATTTTCGGCAAAAGCGGTATCAAATACAGACGGCGGAATTTTTGAACAGTTATGTTTTTTGGTAATTTCCTCAGGTAAATTCACAACCTCATCGGGAACTATCTGAAACGGTTTAATATCCTGTTTTAAACTCGGGGCAACAATTTCAGAAGGATTTAACCTTGCAAGTTCAGCCATAATCAGATTTAAACCCGCCTGTGTTGTTTTAAATTCACCTGTTGAAATATCTGTATATGCAAACCCGAACAAATCGGTCTTTTCATCCTTATAAATTGCACAGATATAATTGTTTGAATTTTGGCTTAAAAGATTACTCTCCGTTAAAGTCCCCGGGGTTATAACTCTTGTAACCCCACGTTTTACGAGTCCTTTTGCAAACTTCGGGTCTTCCAACTGATCGCAAATTGCGACCTTGTAATTTTTTTGAACAAGTTTTTCCAGATAGCCGTCAGCCGCTTTTGCAGGGATTCCCGCAAGCGGAACTCTCCCCATTTTCGCACCCGAATCACGCCCTGTCAGAGTCAATTCCAACTCTTTTGACATTATAACCGCATCTTCAAAAAATGTTTCATAAAAATCACCCAGACGATACCAGAGTAATATATCAGGATTTTCTTTTTTTATTTCAAGATACTGCCTCATTACAGGCGTAACGTCATCGATATTCACATCCCAACTGTTTACAAAATTGATTTCAGGTTTGCTCATATTATAATATTCATATAAAAACAAGAGGATTTCAACATGGGTTGTTTAAAAAACGTAACAAGGTCAATCTTTTTAACAGTAATTACAGCAGGATTTTTGGCACTCGGAAGCAACGATTTTGTCAGACGACAAATTATGAATTTCATAAACCCCAGTCATGATATTGTTCTTGAACGTGCGCAAAAAATCGGCGATTTTTCCAAAATCAACGAAGAATTTGAAATAGAAAAAGCAACCGGAATTTTGGGCTATAACGCCGTTTTAGCGGAACACAAAGCATCAGGGCAAAAAATGGTTGTTGTTGATTCGGGCAAAAAAACAATTATTACGCAGGAAGATATAAAATCTCCCGATGTTGAAAAAAAACTCCGAGATGCCCTCTGCAATTTCAAATATCAGTCCATGGCGATAGAAGATTTTGCGGTTACAGACAGAGGAACAATGACCTCATACGGACACGAAATACCTTATGTTAAATTCCATGCAAGAATTAAAAAACTCCCAATAGGTGAAATCGGCGGTATAATTTCTGTTGCAAAAGACAGCAAAGGAAACGACAAAGTCCTTATTTCCGCAAACGAAAGAAGCCGTTATTCTCAACTTATTACAAACGAATTTTTCAGAGCAGTAAAATAAAAAGTATTTATTCATCATCAAAATTGTAATCAAATTCTAGATTTTTCAGTAACTGATAAGGTTCTAAATCAAGCATGTATGCTACTTTTATTAGCGTGGAAAGTTTTAAATCCACTATACCGTTTTCTATACGACTGAGTGTTGCCGGTGTAATATAACCTTTTTGCAGAACGAATTTATTTAAAGATTTATTTCTCTTTAATCTTTCTTTTTTTATCTTATTTCCTAAAATTTTTGCTCTTTTTATATTTTTTTCTTCTTTTATAGTT
>CAMHMW010000116.1 GCA_946186335.1 uncultured Candidatus Melainabacteria bacterium | reverse complement strand
ACATGTAAGGTATTGTGTGAAAGGTTATTTTATCCATGGGTTACAGTGATTTAGCATCATTAGCATTTACCGTAAGGAGTGCCGATAAAACCGCAGGCGGTGATATCGGGAGAGCGCCTGTCACACTTGTTCAGGGAGCGAGCGTTGTTAAAGCCGTTTCACAATACGAAAATCCGTTTTCAAAAGTTCTTAAAAAAGGACTTCACGCAATGGGGTCGGAAGAAACCGTAAAAAAAGTTGCAAAAGTAACCAATTTCGCAGCAGACCACGTTAATTACCTAATCGCTTTATCAAGCGGTTTGAAGGTTGCAATGGCAAAAGAAGAAGACCGCACAAAAACCCTTATAGCAGAAGCCGGATGCTTTACCGGAATGATTTTAGGTGAAGGATGGATGAAGAAAAACCTCTCAAAATATCTTGATCAATTGAATATTGACAAAAAATGGATACCGATTATTAAGGGAATTGTATTCGTTACGGGTTCTATCAGTTGTTCAACTCTCGGTGAAAAAATCGGCAAAAAAATTGCCAAATACTGGGATAAACCACTTGTAAAACAGGAAGAAGAAACAAAAACAAACAATAAACAAAAAGTTCACGAACCGCTCAATATAAAAGCATAACCAAAATGCCGCAAGCAACTTGCGGCAAAACTACCAATAAACATTTCATAATAAACACGAGAAATCTTTGGGTAAATCAAAATTATTTAGCAAATATAACAGGACAACAGGCTCTCTCCCGTTAATTTCATTTTCTTTAACGCTCTCATTTCGGTCTGTCGGATACATTCTTTTGTAACTCCGTAGAGGTTTCCGATTTCTTCCAATGTGTGACGTTCGGTATCTCCCAGTCCGTAGCGCATTTTCACAATTTGCTGCTCTCTTTCTTTCAGATTTGACAAAACGCTCAGAATATCATCTTTTAACCCCTGATATTCAACATTTGCACTTATTAATGTTGTTTCATCAGCCAAAATATCCGCAATATTCAGTTCTTTTCCGTCATTTCTTTCCATACCGTTTTCAATAGAAACCGTTTTTGTATAAGCGGATAAAAACATTTCAATTTTATCAGGTGCAATATTCATTTTTTTTGCAACATCCTCTGTTTTGACAGAAGAATTTGTTTCCTGCTCCATCTGAGATTTAACTTTTGAAAATTTTGAAAGGGTTTCCTGAATATAAACAGGAATTTTCATACAGTGTGACTGCTCTGAAATCGCCTTAAACATGGACTGTTTAACCCACCAGCCTGCATAGGTTGCAAATCTGTAACCGAGTTTGTAGTTAAATTTTTCTGCTGCAATCATCAAACCCATATTACCTTCCTGAATTAAATCAACTATGGGCAAGCTCGACATGTGAATTGCTTTTCTTGCAATAGTAATAACAAGTTTCAGATTTGACTGGATAAGTTTTTGTTTTGCTTCGGCATCTCCTTGCTCAATTCTTTTTGCAAGTTCTAATTCTTCTTCAGCCGATAACTGGGGATAAATTGAAATCTCTCTCATGTAATTTTGTAAAACGGTGTCGCATGTTCCCTGTACGACTTCATTGTTTGCGGGGTTTGAATTTTTCGGGGTAACCTTCATTACAACGGGTAAATCTTCTCTTCTCATAATAATACTAAACTCCTTAGGTAAATTTGTAAGTAAACATTTTGTGATTTTTTATCACGGGGATATTTATGCGCACGCATGCCAACATTGTCTGAACATCAAAAAATAAAGACGTCAAACATCTGCTGTGCAATACTGATGCACATTCGGGGTAAGTGTAAACACGATAAGTATATAATTAGTATATACCCAAATATATACTAAGTGTGACATCATGTTAACAAATATTAAGCATAAATTTTGTAAAGTTATCTTAAATGTGCGAATTTATTGAGATTTGGTATTATAATATTTTTAGAAAAGGAGAGGGAAAATGAGTTTTAAAGAAAAATTACAAAACATCAATAAAAAGAAAATCAGCATATTTTTACTGGTTATACTGATGCTTGTTGTTGCCGGTTTGGGAAGTTTTCAGTATGTGAAAAACAACAACATCAAAAAAGAACAGGCTGCAAAAATTCAGCAAATGATGGAAGAAACAGCAAATCAACAAAAACAGGAAAATGCGGAACAACCAAAAAGACCGTCAGAATATGCTGTCGGGGAAGATTACAATAAGGCAATCAAAAAAAATAAACCGATGATGACCTTATTTTATGCGGACTGGTGCGGATACTGTATCAGGTTCATGCCGATTTATGAAGAATTGGCAAAAAAATATGAAAAAGATATGATTTTTGCAAAGGTTAACGTTGAAGACCCTGTATATCAGGAATTGGTTAAGGAATTTTCTATCGGTGGTTTTCCGACAGTTTATATAGTTGACCCAAAATATGATAACAGAGTTTTGTTATCTAATTCGGTTTTGGGTTCGGTTGAAAATGTCAGCGTTGAGCTGGACAGATTTATGAAAATCAGAAAATTACTTGATAAAAAAAATTAGTTTACAATTCTTTATTAAGGCTTTAAATAATATTTTTTGTTTTGTATAATTGTAGTGTTTCCTTATCGGAGGCACTACAATTTTGTGTATCATATGTGATAGTTTGTAAAGAGTTAAGAGGTTTTTGTTAACATTCCTTAATAATCTTCGGAAAAATAGCAATTTTAAAAATTTTCCGACTTCATATATATAGAAGGTCATAGTAGGTGTAATATGGGTATTGAAAAGATTAAAGTTGTCAAGGCGGAAAACGGTGCAAATACTGTTTCGTTTACGGGAAACTTAAACAACCGTAACAGAACTTATTTAACCGCAGCGCATGACACGACCAGTTTCACAGGGAAAGCCGATTCCCTTCTTGATTGTGCAGAAGTCTTAACCGAGTCATTACGTCCAAAACACAGATCCGTTATCAACTGGATGAAATCTCTGGAATGGTTAAAAGGTGAAATTGGCGGCATTTTGATTACTGCTCTCGGTACAGGTTTGGTTGCCCCGATATTTATCGGTTTTAACCCCTTTGTACATGCTCCCGAAGATGCAACAGAAGAAGAAAAGAAAGAAGTTAACAATACAAAAATGTATACCGCAATGCGTCAGCCAATATCAGCCGTTCTCGCAATTTTATTTCAGGCTAGCGTTCAAAAATACATTGATAAAGGCTTAGATGCAATCTTTAATAATAAAGATTACTCAAAGAAAGTAAGATTAAACGCAGACCAGTGCGAATTAAATACAGATACATACATTAAAGGCATTGTTAAAGAAGATATGAAAAAAGCCGGTGAAGTAAGACCTTCAATCTTCAAGGCTCTTTTCAGCAAAGATGCAAGAGTAAAACGTGCTGTTTATGACGAAAAATTTGATAAATTAGTTAAAGAAACGCAGGAAAAACAGTTAGAAACTTTGGTTAATCACTTTGCAGGAAAAGATGACTCCAAGACAAAAGGTATTATCAAAATCGGTGACAGAGTTCTTGATAATAAAACAATGGCTGAAATAATCAATAAACAAATCGAAAACTATAAAAAAGATACAAGAAAATTAATGAAAACCGAAGAAGTTATTAACAAATATGCGGATAAAGCAGAAACTTTGATTAATAACGAACCGTTCTTCAAAAATCTTGCAGGCGAACTTCCGTTAAAAGAAATTGAAAATGCTCAATTTAAAGAATTGGTTACTCAAATATTACCGATAAAAGAACTTCAGGATGCAAAAGACCCCAAAGTTCTCAGAGATTTAAGACTGGAAGCCGATGAAAAATTAGATAAATTACTTGAAAATATCGGTGACAAATATCCCGAAAAGAAAGCATTTTTAGAAGATTTGAAATCCGATCCGGACAAACTGGTTGCAAAATGCAAGACCGCATCCGAAGAAGCTAACAAAGATTTACCAAAATACTATAAACAGTTAACCGATAAAGTTATGGAACTCTGGAAAAATGAAACAGATTCTGCATTGAAAGATGAATTAAAAGCAATTTTGGACAGACCGGAAGATTTACGTGCAAACAGAGTTTCAAGAATTATCCAAAGAATACACTCCATCAGAGAAATGTGCAAAAAGATGGATGGCGGTTACACAAGAGAAAATTACGTAAAAGCAATGCTCGCAAAAGACGATATTCTTAAAGCAAGAATCGTTCAACTTGAAGGCTGCAAAATTACAGACCTGGAACGCGCTGACAGAAATGTCGTTAATAAAACAATTGCAAAAATAACGGAAGCATTAAAATTTGACAGAAATAACCCGACAATAGCTCCCGTTCTGAAAGATGCCGATATTTTCGGAAGCAACAAAGACTTGTCAAGAAAAGTATATGAAGATGTAGCGAAAGTTTATAAAAACTTAGTCAAAGAAAGTTACAGAAGTATTAACCAGGTTACAAAAATCATGGTAGGTGCTTGTATAACATTACCTATAACCTGTACAGCATTGAACTGGGTATATCCGAGATTTATGGAAATCTTCTTCCCAAAACTTGCAGGTGTTAAAAAGGCACAGGCACAAAAGGACGGAGGTGACAAATAATGGGCTTCATGAATGGTTTATCATCCGTCGTAGGATCAGTAACAAACTTCAAACCGATGCAAAAACTGGGTAACAAATTTATTAAAAACCCGGAAGGCGCATTGGCAGCAGCAACAGTAACATCCATCGTTATCAAAGACGGTATCGGTTGCGCAATGTACGTAACCCAAAGTTTAAACAACAAGAAAATTCCTGACGAAAAACGTAAATTCGTAGCAGCATTAGACCTCACAAACGGAGTTCTGATGATTGCAGCACAGATTGCAATGTTCTTAGCTATGAGAAAATACTCGGGAAAAATCTTTGATAAAATATTCAAAAAATCATTTAATCCTGATAACAAATCTAATGCTATCACAAGATTCAGAATGAAAGCATCGCAAATCGGTGAAACAATTTACAAGAAAATGAAAATCGGTAAAGACTATGAATCCTTCAAAAAATCTGCAACCGACGTATTCAAATTCTGTCTGGATATCGGTGCCGCTACAATTGTCGGTAAACGTGTAATTGTTCCATTGATAGCAACTCCGATGGCAGGAAAAGTTGAAAAATGGATGAACAAAGACGAAGCGGAACAAGAAACAAAACCTGCCGATAAAAAAGATGCAAACCCGTCTATGAAAGGGGCAGAAAAACCCGTTACCGAACAACAGGAAACTCACAAATTTGATACGGGCAGCACAAACCTTTTAGATAAGTACAAAAACAAATAATAATTACATCTACGAAAAAGAGAGCCAAACCGAAAGGTTTGGTTCTTTTTTATTATTCATCAACGTCATTGTTTATATCGTCAACAAGTTTTTGGATATGAGTTTTAACAGCGGGAGTTATTATCAGATTAGGTTCTGCGGTTGCAAAGTCGTCTAAAACCGTAATTGCTTTTTTCTTGTTGCCTGACTGTTCATACAAAAGCCCCAGCATAATTTTATCCAGAGGTGACGATAATCTTTTTTGGTATTGCGAAAGTTTTGTATCCGCAACCCCGAGTTCATTATAACAATTTGCAAGATTTTGATAATATTCAAAATTCAGATTGTACTGAGTCAGTGCGTTCTGAAAGCAATCAAGCGCCAGCTGCGGATAGCCGATTATCATATAAACTTTTCCCAAGTTATTAAAATAAACCGATGTTGCCTGAGTTTTCGGGTTCAAACTTATTGCCATTTTAAATTCCTGAATGGCAGCATAATATGACTGCTCCTCAACATAAACAATTCCCATATTATTATGTTCATACGCATTTTTTTCAGGGTCAATTACGTAGGTCGCAATCGTCCCCGGCGCTGATAATACGGGAAGTTCCATAAAAATTATAAATAATATGACCAAAAGTTTTTTCATTACTAACCATTTTAATT
>CAMHMW010000115.1 GCA_946186335.1 uncultured Candidatus Melainabacteria bacterium | reverse complement strand
TACGAGATGTGTGTCGGTGACTGGAGTTCAGACGTGTGCTCTTCCGATCTTAAATCAACCTTTTATATAAGAATGACGGGATTTTCTAATATAAATATAGGACATCCATGGGTTGATTTATTTTATATGAAAATAAAAAAGGTGCGTGAATAACGCACCTTTTTTGCTAAAAACTTTTGATATTATTTCTGAACAACGAAGTTTCCGCTTGCGAGTTCCTGTGCAACTTCAATTGCTTTTTTCAACTGAACATCATTTTTTGTTTTAATATCTTCGTCCGATAATTCAACAAGAATATCGGGGGTGATACCTTTTTTGTGAATATCGGTTCCGTTTGGTGTCAGATATTTCTGAATGGTAATGTTTATACCCGAATTGTTCGGAAGTTTGTTAATTTCCTGAACCAAGCCTTTGCCGAAAGACTGAGTACCGACAATTACGGCTCTTTTATTGTCTTTCATAGCACCTGAGAAGATTTCGCTGGCAGATGCAGAACCTTTGTCCACTAAGATTACAACAGGTTTTGTTGTTAATACTCCTTTTGATGCTTTTTGGGTTTCTTTGTAGCCGTCACGGTCAACCGTACTTACAATTGCGCCACCATTTAAGAACATATCGGATATATATATTGCGTTGCTCAAAAGCCCGCCGGGATTTGAACGTAAATCAACGATAAAAGATTTTTTATCTGCCGAATTATTTACAATTTGTGCAAATTCTTTTGAAGCATTCCTGCTTATAAACGAACTTAGTCTTATGTAGCAAATATCATCGGGCATTTTAATATTATCCGGAATTTTTTGGGAAACGGATTTGATTTCAATTTCCGCACGTGTAATTGTATAGGATTTAGGCTCCTGATCTTTACGCTTTATAACAAGAGTAACCTGAGTGCCTTCTTCCCCTCTGATTTGCTCGGCTGCTTTGTCAACAGTTATACCTTTTGTGCTTTTTCCGTCAATTGATAAGATTTCATCATCGGCAAGAAGTCCTGCTTTTTCTGCCGGAGTATCTTCAATCGGTGCAATAACCATAAGTTTTCCGTCTTTAACTCCGATTTGAATACCGATACCCTTTAATGAACCTTTGATTGAACTTGTTTCTTCTTGAAATTCTTTCGGGTCAAGAAATTTTGTATAAGGGTCATTCAGACTTGCAACCATTGTTTCAATAGCAACATATGCATCCTGATCCGTTTTAATTACGTTATCATATTTGTGGCGCCATTTGCTCCAATCCTGCTCGTTGTTTGTCTGATCAACATATTTTGAATTAATTAATCTCCAAACATTGTCATAAAGTTCAATCGGTGATGATGCCTGCACATTTGAGCGTACAACCCAGCCAAATAAAAACAGGAATACACCTAAAGATATAATAGTTTTTTTCATAAGTTTTCTCATATTAGTCCTGTACCTCCAAACAATCCTTATATTCTTACAGACGAAATTTAATCAAAAAAGTTCCGTAAAAAATAACAGGGTTGTTCTGATGATATAATACCACATATATTATAAAATGTGAAATATTTAATCGCTCATCTGTATAAAAACCGTAAATATCGGCATTTTAGTCTTTTGAAAAATTCAGAAGTTTTAACCCCAAAGATTTTTTCTTGCCCTGAATATCAGGTAATTCATAGCATTTAATACATCTTGCCTCATAAGTTTCATCCCCGCCTATCATAATAAGGGGTGAACTTTTATCAGCCGGTTTTCCGTCAATAAGACGCTGGGTTCTTGTGGCGTGTTCGCAACCGCATTTCATACAAACGGCATGTAATTTATCCACTTTTGTTGCAATACACATTAATTCCGGCATTGAACCGAAAGGTTCTGCTTTAAAATCAAGTTCCAAACCCGTTCCGATAATCTTTTTACCTTCATTCATAAGTTGAGTAATAACTTTAACTATGTTTGAATCAAAGAACTGTAATTCGTCAATTGCAACGACTTCGGCATCTTTAACCGCACTTAAAATCTGCATTGAATGTTTAACCTTAATGGCATCAAGCCACAAACCGTTGCGAGACTCTATATAATCACCTTTCGCACGAGTATCCACATCAGGTGAAATAACTTTAACTTTTTTCTTTGCAATAATACAGCGTCTTATTCGGCGCAAAAGTTCTTCTGTTTTTCCGCAGCTCATAGGACCTGTAATAAGTTCAAAACTGTACCCTTCCATTTTTTCTCCCAAAATCTGTACAAATCAATTATAGAACTTTCAAATGAACATGAAAAGTATAATTAACAAAATGTTAAGTTAATGAATATTAAATCCGGATTTTTTATCAAGGATATTGTCTTTGAGTTTTTTGAACCCTGCACCGTAGAAATATTTTAACTGCTCAGGGAATTTACCGAATACATCAAGCAGATACATATCGTGAACTATAAATTCTTTTATAACCAAAGCAATTTCATCACACTTTGTCCAGAGGACCTGTTTTTGAATTTTTCCCATAACAGACTCGCAGTTGTCTGACAGAACGTAAATAAGTCTGCTGCCGAAGGAATTTTCAAGTTCTTTCGCCCCATCGTGGTTATAAACCGTTGCATAAACACTTGTGAGATTATCATATCCCACAATTTTTATGTCAACCCCCCTGTCATAAGCCGAGGCAATTTCTTTTTCAAGATGTCTGTAATCTGCAGCCCAAATTTCAAAATACAGAGAATCTTTTGTATTATTTATAACCTCTTTAATTTTACTTATCGCATTTTCATACTCATAAATCGTATGGACAGGCTCGTTATAATTTTCCTTCACATTGGGCAGTTTCTTTTCCAGATAATCAATAGATGCGTTCATTTTACGCTTAAATCTCTGCGTGAGTTCTTTCGGGGAAATCGGATTATACTTCTGCGGTTTTTCTTTTGTTGAATAAATAATATTTTCGCCCTCAAGTGATTTCAAAGCATCATAAGCCCGTGACTGCGGAATATTTGCAAGTTGAGAAATCTCATAGCCGGTTGCGGGATTTTTTTTGAGCAAAGCAATATAGACCTTTGCCTCATAAGAATTAAACCCGAATTGTTTGAATTTTTCGATAAGTTCATCCATAGGAAAATTTTATCAAATTTTGCGGTAAATGTAAAATTTTTCTAACCCTGTGTGACCTGTTTGGAAAATTTACTCGTAATCAAATCTCTGTATAAATAATACATATCCTTTAAATTAAATGCCTTTTTAAAATAGAATTTCACAATATCCAGATTACTTGATTTGTGCGGGCAATAATTTATGGGCAAGGGAGAAGAACCAAACTCTCTGCAAATTGGCGGACGCATACCGTAAACTCTGCATCTGCCTTGTTCTGTCAGAAACGGACAATAGTTATAAATTTCTTTTGCCTGCATTTCAAGTAAAAGTTCTTTTGCTTCTTCCATTGTTTTTATACCAAGTTCTTTTGCGAGTTTTTTGTCTTTGATATAAACATGCTCTCCCCGTCCTGCATGTCCGACTAATATTAAAGGTACGGGACGGGTATTATAAATAACGGAATTATAATTATCTCTCGGGTCATTATGTCCGATATTTGCAGCGCCGTATACAGGTCTTTGCTGCATCTGTTTATACTGTGGTGCAAAATCCTCAGGCAGCGGGGCATCCGCACAGCATCTTGCCTTGCAATTCGGGATAAAACATTTATCCTTTGCCGTCATAAAAGTTTTAAATTCACGGTAACTTCTTTGCGGATGTAATATGTATTTCGTAACTTTTTTCATATTTGTTTTAAAACAGGGCAAAATATTTTTTGTTATCATCCAAAACTTGCTTTTATAAATTGTTTATGTTCTAATCAAAGTACAGTAAGAACAGGTGATTTAATTTTACCCCTTACGAGTTTTTTTAGAAAGAAGACAATTATAAATTGCCGAAAAAAGAGATAAATATAGCAAAGTTTGCAGGGTTCTGTTACGGAGTAAAAAGAGCCGTTGAAACCGCAAAAAAACTAAAAGCCGAAAATCCCGAGCGTAATGTTTGTGTTTTGGGTGAGTTAATCCATAATTCGCAGGTTATTGATGAGTTAAATGCACTTGGGATAAAAACGTTAAAAGAGTTACCCGAAAAGGGAAACGGTATTTGTATTGTAAGAAGTCACGGCGAAAGCCCCGAAGTGTTTGAACAAATAAAAAAAGCGGGTTTTGAAGTTTATGACCTGACCTGTCCCGATGTAAAAAAAGTTCAGCAAAAAGCAATTGAACTTGTAAAAGATGGATATCATCTTGTGATAATCGGAAAGTCAGAACATCCCGAAGTTATCGCAATTAAAGGAAATGCTTTAAAATACGGACAAAATGTTATTGTTGCGGATACAAAAGAACAGTTAAAATTTTATGAAAAAGAATTAGAAAATAAAAGAATCGGAATTGTTGTTCAGACGACCCAAACACTTTCAACACT
Organism: uncultured Candidatus Melainabacteria bacterium; assembly: GCA_946186335.1. Lineage (GTDB taxonomy): Bacteria > Cyanobacteriota > Vampirovibrionia > Gastranaerophilales > Gastranaerophilaceae > Zag111. The sequence goes on along the minus strand of CAMHMW010000115.1, from coordinate 1,547 downwards.
TGATGAAATTGTAAAATATTTAACTCCGATTGCCAAAGAACTTTTGGTGGCAAATACCATTTGTCAAAGTACATCAAAAAGGCAGGCTGAGGCAAAAGAACTTGCTAAAACAAGTGATTTGGCAATAGTTGTCGGCTCTAAAAAGAGTGCAAACACAACTCATCTTGCAGAAATTTTAACGGAAATAACCCCGACAATTCATATTGAAACAGACGAAGAACTTGAAAAGTATGAAGATTTAATAGAAAAATCACAAAAAATAGTGATAACAGCAGGGGCGTCAACCCCACAAAATATAATAGATAAAGTCATTGAAAATATAAAAAGAAAAGGAGAAAAATAAAATGACACAAGCAACATTAGATGAATTTGAAAAGTTACTGGAAGAAAGCTTTTCAACAGGACACTCAGTAGCGGATATCGTTGAAGGTACCGTATTGAAAAAAGATCAGGACGGCTATTTAATCAGCGTTCGCGGTGCAAAAACGGAAGCATTTTTGCCGAACAAAGAAATTTCCGCAGCAGAAGAAGAATCACCGTTAGAAATCGGTGATGTTAAAGAATTTTATGTTCTTAAAGAAGAACAGGATGAAGACGGTATGTTATTATCACTGAAAAGACTTGCTTTTGCTCAGGCTTGGGCTCAACTTAACGATGCAAAAGTTCAAGGTGATACAATTCTTGCAAAAGTTGTTTCAGTTGTTAAAGGCGGCGTTTTGGTTGACGTTGCAGATTTGAAAGGTTTTATTCCTTCATCACAACTCAGAACAGGTACACCTTTTGACGGTTTGTTAGACCAGAAAATCGAAGTTAAAGTTCTTGAAGCAGATCCCAAGAAAAACAAACTTATCTTATCTCAAAGACAGGCTGTTGCAGAACAGAGAGATCAGGTTGTTGATAACATTCTTTCAACTCTTGAAGAAGATCAGATTGTTAAAGGTGAAGTCGTAAGAATAGCAGACTTCGGTGCATTTGTTGACATCAACGGTATTGACGGTTTACTGCCGATTTCCGAAATTTCATGGTCAAGAATTAAACATCCGTCAGATGTTATTTCTCTCGGTGAAACATTAGAAGTTAAAATTATTAAAATTGACCACGAATTAAAAAGAATTTCACTTTCTTTAAAAAGAATGGGTGAAGATCCGTGGCAGCAGATTGAAGGTCAATTCTCGGAAGGTCAGGTTATCACAGGTACAGTTAATAAAGTTACCGGTTTTGGTGCATTTATTAACATATTCCCCGGAGTTGAAGCATTATTGCCTGTTTCTGAAATGGGTGAAGAAAATGTTAATCCGTTTAACAAATTCAAATGTGGGGACAGCGTAGAAGTTCTTATCAAGAAATTTACTCCGCAGGAACACAGAATTGCATTAAGCATAAAAGATATTAACAAAGAAGATTCTGCAGATGCTTAATTTTTAAATGCAAAAATATAAAAACGGGGCGAAATTTAAAAAATAAATTTCGCCCCGTTTTTTGTCTAATATTGACTTTTGAAAAAAATCAATTAATGTCCAAAAACACTAATAGCAGAAACATAAGTC
>CAMHMW010000114.1 GCA_946186335.1 uncultured Candidatus Melainabacteria bacterium | reverse complement strand
ACATAATTTTATTTCCGTTGATGATTCAAAACAGTATTATATTCACGATGAAATACTGGATGAAAAATACGTTATAAATGATTCCGACAAACCGTATTTTAGAGTTAAAAACTCCAAACGCCGCTTTATAGACGGAATTGTTGTAAGAGATTATCTTAAAAAACAAACGGTTGAAGAACAAACAAGAATTTTGATTAAACTTTTAGATTTTGTATTTGAAAATTATACTCTTGAAGACGGCACTATGGACAGATGTCTGTATGACTGCCACACCGGAAATTTTCTTATGGATAAGGATGAAAATTTCTATTTTATAGACGATGACTTTATATCAGATAAACCACTCTCAAAAGAGTATGTTATAAGATATTTGTTCAGGTGGAACGGAGATAAAGAAGTAATGCGTAATTTGCTTAAACATTACGGCTTTACCAAAAATTTGCCAAAAATTAAAAAACCATCCGGTAAAAATACGAAAAACAAGTTACCTGTCTATTTTACGTATTATACGTAAGGTCTCAATTTTTCATCCGTATAATGTATTTTGTTTTATTTTGAATAATAAAAGTGATATAACTGTCCTATGCAAAATACAAACAATTTTAATTCATCCTATAACGATTTTTTGGACAACAGTAACAAGTATGATTTTCATACAATACCGATGTTAAAGTTTTTCCTCATGAGCTGGGTAACGGGCGGACTATGGAATATCAGATGGGTATACAGAATGTGGAAGAAGGTTGCCATTGACTATAATTACAAAGTCAGCCCTTTTTGGCGTTCCGGTTTTGAATTTATTTTCAATTTTCCGTTATACAAAATTATTGAAAAACACGCAAACTCTCACGGAATAAAATTTGATGTAAGTTCAACATGGCTGGCTGTTATTTTTATACTTTTATGTTTGTTTCCGACTTTCAGAAATCCGGTACTGAATTTTATTGTCGCTGTTTTAATTTTTACACCGTCAGCCTATATCCAGTATAAAATCAACGAAGTGAACAAAAAAGCATATCCTGATGCTTTTGTTGAAGAATGGAATATTTTAGATACTATTTGGACAATTATCGGTCTTTTATTCAGAGGTTCGGTTAAAATTTTGACAAAAATTATTTCTAAATATTAATCTACCCCAATAAAATCAAGCTCATCCAGATAAACAACAGTCCGGAGATAATTCCGACAATGGATAAATGCCAGTTGCCGTACTCTTTTGCAAGCGGCAATAATGTATCAAATGAAATGTATGTCATAATTCCCGCAACCGCAGCCATTAAAACGCCTACCAAAATATTCGGTACAAACAACCCGAACAGAAACATTCCGACTAATGCTCCGATAGGTTCCGTTATTCCTGAAATTGCTGCATAAAGCATTGCATAACGCTTTTTGCCCGTTGCATGGTATATGGGAAGCGCAACCGCAATTCCTTCCGGTATGTTATGAATTGCTATCGCAAACGCAACCGAAACCCCAAGGGTTATGTTTTGAGTGGTTGTTAAAAATGTTGCCATACCTTCAGGGAAATTATGGATACATATAGCAATAGCTGTCAAAAAGCCGGCTCTTTGCAGTTTATAATGACTGTGAGAACTTGCATTCGGGTCATCAGGATTTAAAAGTTCTTCCGTATCAACGTGATCGGGCAAGAAATAGTCAATTGCAACAGAAACCAAAATTCCTGCTACAAATCCTCCAAACACCATCCACTGATACATATACGGAAAATTCACCTTTAATAAACCCTGTGAATTTGGAATAATATCAACCAGCGATATGAATATCATTACTCCTGCCGAAAAACCAAGACCCAAAGATAATGTTTTCAGATTATCCTTTTTGGTCATAAAAGCAACAGCACCGCCAACGGCAGTCGTCAAACCCGCCAGCATAGTCAGGGAAAATGCTATTGCAAAATTGTCTTGTATATTCATATCGTGTAAATCCTTCTGCTCCGATTATATCACAAAAGAGTTTTTTATTCGGAAATTCAAAAATTTTGCAAAATATCCTCTGTTTGGAGGAGAAAATTATAACCAAACCTAAAAATGCCATGCCTTTGGCATGGGACATGGGTTTTCGGGTTTTTTAATTTTGCAATATTAAGTTTTGTTAAGTATAGCAAGGGTTTCGGGATATGGCTGAAAACATGTCAGGGACATGGTTTCGGGCGATTTTTGATTTTTACAAATATTTAGCAAAAAAATATTTTGGACAAGACAAAAAAGCAAGGTACAATTAAATTATGCTCGTCATGGAGCAATTTTCTTGTAGAGGTGACGGATGTTCGATACAATTAGGGGAAATCTTATACGGATACAAGAAGAAATCGCACCTTGTAAACCCAGAATAATTGCAGTTACAAAGTATTTTGACAAAGAAGCGATGATTTGTGCATACAATGCGGGATTACGTGACTTTGGAGAATCAAGAGTAATTGAAGCATCGGAAAAGATTAATTCTTTACCTGATGAAGTCAAAAACAATTCTACTTTTCACCTTATCGGTCATTTGCAGACAAATAAAGTGAAACAGGCGGTAAGAGTTTTTGATTATATTCATTCGGTTGATTCTTTGAAACTTGCGCAATGCATTGACACTCATTGCAGTCAAATCGGGAAAATTCAGAATGTCCTTTTGCAGATTAACAACGCTGATGAAGAACAAAAATTCGGATTTTCAAAAGAGGAATTGTTTGAATGCTTTGAAGAAATTATGCGGCTTGAACAAATAAATGTTGTCGGTGTTATGAATATAGCGCCCCTCGGGATAGAAGAAGATGAGATTTTAAGGCTATTCGGGGATATTAAGACAATAAGGGATGAATTGGAGATTAAATTTAACTGCAAATTACCCGAAATTTCAATGGGAATGAGTCAGGATTACAGGTTGGCGGCTCAAACGGGTGCAACAATGTTAAGGATAGGTAGAAAATTATTTAAGTAAAAACGGAGGATAAATCGGTGGCAGCAATAATAGACGGTTTCAAAAAATTTGCAAATATCGTTGTAGAAGGAATTGGAGGGGATGCACCTTTTACTGAATTGGTAGATGAGGATCCGGACGGATACCCATACGGTTATGGCGAAGACGGTGAAGGTACTGATGGTTATCATTATACAACTGATGGTAATGCCGTAAGAATTACGGAACCGGACTATGAACCTGTTGAAAAACGTCCTGAAAGAAAAGTTATAGGTCAGGATCGTTTCAACCATGTCGGCGGAAATGAGATTATGACGATTGAACCCCGTTCATTTGAAGATGCTGCTACAATCGTTAAACATTTAAAAGACAGAAAAATCGTTATGTTGAATTTGCACCTTTTAGATAAAGAACAATCTCAAAGAACAATTGATTTTGTTTGCGGTGCATCTCATGCATTGAACGGAGCACAGAAAAAAGTTGGGGATGTGTTCGTATTTGCACCGAGCAACGTAACACTTTCACAGGATGTTCAGCCTCAACAGAGCAAGTTTAATGATTCTTTGTGGAGTACATCTCTGCAATAGAATAATTTTGGTATGAGAAGAGAGATAGTTTAGATAAACAGACGGCTTATGCCGTCTTTTTTTTATGGTTTTGTCATTTCAAAGATTTGCTTCTCGCAAATCTGTTTTTATATAACTATTTCCCGAAAAAGTCGTGGGTTTTACCTTTTTGTGCGTTTGCCCATGCTCTTTGCATAAGAACTTTATCACCGCCCGAAAAACAGCTTATAGTCGCTATATAATCGGGTCTTAATGCTTTCATGGCAGCATCTCTTTCTTTGCTGCTCAAATCACCCATTGACATAATAGAACGGTAAATATTTCGTTTTTTCAGACCTTTTACTGTTGGTTTTAAAACCATATTAGCAGCCGCCGAAGCATAATGTTCATCTTCAAGATTCTTTTTAAGGCGGGTTGTCGGAGAACCTTTTCTTGTGAAAGGTTCTACACCTTTATTAAACACAATATCGATTAAACCTGTTTGAATTGATTCAGGTGCCTTATTAAATTCAGGTTTACCCATATAAACTATTGCATCAACTTTCGCATCCAGAATATCCTGTGCAAGAAGTTCATACGCTTTTTCATTTGTTATTGTCATTCCGGGAGTCAACACCTGACCGTCAACTCTGCCTGTATGACCAAAACCTATTGTTAACACCCCTCTCGGGTGTAATCTGTCTTTCACACCGTCATAATATGCTTTCAGGTCAGGTTTTTGGTGTCGCCCCTCAATTCCTATAAGAATATCTTTTATGTAATGCTTGTCAACTCCTGTCGTTTTAACAACATCACCAAAACTTTTAACTGTTCCGGGGGTTACAAAATATCTTCCGGGGATATTAAGTTTTGTTCCAACAGGAATGATTTTATCAAAATTTATATCGGGATTGGCGATTTTCATTCGGAAAAGAGAAACACCGTATAAATTAGACAACAAATATCCTTTTTGCATATCGGCTGTAACAGTGTGTTCTTCCGGAAAAGCATAGGAAATATTTTTTCCGCTTACCCAAAATCTGCCTTTTATCATTGTTGAAACAACTTTTTTCGGTGCGGGAGAAACAGGTTGTGATTTTTTTATGACTGTATTATTTCTCTTTTTGGGTATTGATGTTGTTTTTGAGGTTTTTCTCTTATGTTTTACGGTTGATTTATTTGCAGATTTTTTTGTGCGGAGTTTTGCTTTTTTACCGTGAACACCGGTTTTTGCAGAAAGTTCCGTCAATTTTCCCAAAAACATATCGGATATAAAATTAAAAATATTTGACTTGCACGGAAAAACCTGATTTTGTCCCACAAACACGTCAGCTGTTTTTGTTATTTGCGGTAACACCTGTTCTGTTATTTGTGTAGAGGGCTTTTTACAAGATATTGTTGTAAATAACATCGTACCGGCAATTATCTTTGGCAATATCTTCATTAATTAAATTCCTTTTTTATTTTACTTTATATAAAATTCCTAAAAAATATTTTTGCCCTTATAATAATTTTCGTGTATCTGTTTGTAATAAAAAAGCCGCCCTTTATCGGGCGGCTTATATATTATTTGAAATTTATTAGTCCTTAGCGTGTCCAGCTGTACCTAATACATCTCTCATTTTGTGCATAACCATTTCTTTAACGGCTGTTCTGCCCGGTCCCATATATTCTCTCGGGTCAAATTTTTCAGGATGTTCAATAAAGAATTCTCTGATTGTAGATGTCATTGCAAGACGTAAGTCTGTATCAATGTTAATCTTTGCAACACCGTGTTTTGAAGCATAGTTAAGCATTTCTTCAGGAACACCCTGAGCATCAGGCAGGTTGCCGCCGAATTTATTACATTTTTCAACAAATTCTTTCGGAACTGATGAAGAACCGTGCAATACAATCGGATAATCTCCGAAACCTGCTTCTTTAAGAGCATCTTTAATTTCTTTAAGTCTTTCAAAGTCTAATTTTGCTTCACCTTTGAATTTGTATGCACCGTGTGATGTACCGATAGCGATTGCCAAAGAATCACAACCTGTTTGTTTTACAAATTCTACTGCTTCTTTTACATTTGTATATTTAGCATCTTTTGCGTTAACATTGACATCGTCTTCAACACCTGCCAATTTACCAAGTTCTGCTTCAACCGAAACACCTCTTGCGTGAGCATAATCAACAACTTGTTTTGTAACTCTTACGTTTTCTTCAAACGGGAATCTTGAACCGTCAATCATAACTGATGAGAAACCGCCGTCAATACATGCCTTACAAATTTCAAAATCAGCACCGTGGTCTAAGTGTAATGCGATAGGTACTGTTGTTGTTGCTAATGCTGCTTCAACCAATTTGATTAAGTATGTTTGGTTAGCGTATTTTCTTGCACCTGCTGAAACCTGCAAAATAATAGGTGATTGAGTTTCTTCAGCAGCCTCTGCTATACCTTGTAAAATTTCCATGTTGTTAACATTGTAAGCACCGATAGCGTATCCGC
>CAMHMW010000113.1 GCA_946186335.1 uncultured Candidatus Melainabacteria bacterium | reverse complement strand
TAAAATTCAACAAAAACAAGGTTATAGAGGTTATGACCTCAGATAAAAAAGCAACAGGTGAACATATAAAATACATTTTACCGACTGATTATGCAACGGTTTTTGAGCGTAAATTCACTCCCGAAGAATTACTGGCACTCATATCTTAACATTTTTGCAAATATTTTTACGGTTTGATAGTATTTATATACAGTACCAAAAAGATACCAGAGAGGAAATATGATTAAATCAAAAGACTTACCAAAATGTCCCGTAGAAACAACCGTCATGATGCTCGGCTGCCGCTGGAAAGTCCTGATTATAAGAGATTTGCTGACTGGCACAAAACGTTTCTGCGAACTTAAAAAATCTGTCAAAGGTATAACACAAAAAGTTCTCACCTCAAAACTTCGGGAATTGGAAGATTTAGGACTCGTTGAAAGAACTGTTTATCCTCAAAATCCGCCAAAAGTCGAATACACCCTGACGGATGTAGGATATACCCTTGCTCCGGTCATTGAGTCTTTGAAAGAATGGGGTAGAGATTTTAAAAAATATATAAAACTTTTGAATAAATAGATTTATTCGTTAAAATCGCTTTCTGCAACAACGGATGCAATGAGTTCACCGTAACTGTTTACGGTTCCGTTTGTTTCTTCAACGATATATCTCAAACCTTTTTTTCCTTCAATGGCTTGTTCGGCACAATCCATTGCCTCATCCCAGTCTTTAAATTCACCTACCAAATTTTTTGATAATTCTGATTTGTCACTTGATGTATAAACCTGAAACATAATTTTCTCCTTTTTCTCTACATTTTATCACGAAATTTAAAAATAAAAAGAGAACTTAAGAAAGTTCTCATGTGTGTGCTATTCTGTGAGTAATTGCTGTTAAATACTTACAATTTTCTGTTTTCCGAACAATTTTTGATTAACGGATTTGAAAAACGGCAATCCGCTTTTTCCGTTCGCATTTATCGGAAAATTGATTATAATTTCATCAGGATTTTCAACGATATATTCTGCTATTTCTTCCGGCGTTACATTAAAAAGTTCGTTATATAATTCATCATTTTCATCAATGTTCGTCTTAACAACTTTATCTCTTTTAAGAATTTGTCTTACTTCAACAGTATTTTTTGCTGTCGGCGCAGACGAAAATAGGCTGCTGAATTTCGTAGCTTTTGTTCTTGCGTTTAAATTTCTTAAATCCATTAAATTGCTTCTTATGGTATGTGCTAACATAATACCTGCCTCTCTCCCATATTGTAAGTATATAACCTATTGTCTGTGTGTGCATACTCCAAACGGTTGAGATTTTTAAATTCCGAAAAACTTTTTCGCAACATCAATTTCGTCTTTTAATGTCATACTCGGGGTTTGTAATTTCTGTTTTAGTACGGAATCAAAGCATTCCTGAAATTTATCACATGGGGTTATGCCGAGTTTTATAAGATCTTTTCCGGTAATTTCAGGTTTTATCAGACGGAGTTTTTTTAAATATTTTATAACCGAGTCATAATTTTGTGAAGCAAACATAATAGCACTTTCAATTGGAACTTCACTAAAATTTTTATAAATTTCATAATCAGAATTAAATGTTTTTAAAAAAAGGTTTCTGTAACTTTCCACAATGTTTTTTTCGCCTTTAGTTAAAGGCAGAGTTTCAATTTCCGGAATTTGCCCCGCATAAATTATCCAGATGTTTTTCGGCTTATATTCATCAATAAGTTTTTCATAGTTCACATCCGGTAATCTGAAATCATTTTTTGTGATAAGTTTATAAATCTTTTCCCGACAAAACTTTTCAAAAGCATGTTGAGAATTAAGGTTAAAAGTTTCAACAAGTTCTTTTTTAATACGTTTTTTTGACATGTCATAATTAACATTTGAAAGGTATTTCTCCTGAAGTTTTCTTGTATGTTCATCAAGTTCAAAATCAAAGCGTACGGAAAATTTCAGCCCCCTAATTATTCTTGTGGGGTCATCAATAAAACTTTTATCGTGCAAAACCCTTAATTTTTTGTTTTTTATATCATCAAGCCCGCCTGTATAATCTTTAATTTCACCTGTCAGAGTGGATTTTGCCAGAGCGTTTATTGTAAAATCCCGTCTTAAAACATCTGTTTTAAGGTCACAGCCGACATTTTCAACTTTCGGAAGATGCCCTTTTTGGGGATATGTTTCCCCTCTGGTTGAAGCTATATCAATTTCTTTTCCGTCATATTTTATTTTGACGGTTCCAAAAGGTTCATTAATCTGTATTATTTCGGCATTTTTGAGATTTTTTGCAAATTCAATTGCATCTCCGACATAGGTCAAGTCCGTATCAAAACTCGCTTTGCCTAAGATTTCATCCCTGACAATTCCGCCGATATAATACAAATTTTTATCTTTTATATCCATAAGTGAATTTTATCTTAAATTTTTAATGTTATCAACCCGATAATTACATTAAACCGATGATGTGAAAATATTGATTTTTGCCTAAAATAGTGTAAAATAAAGAAAAGACAAGGGGAAAATATGTTACAGGAAGCGACAAAAGCACTAAATTCGGCATTTAATAACAGTTTTATTAAGAAATTAAGTCTGTATTTACACGACTGCGTAAGAGAAGAAGTCAAAAGTTCAACTTTCAGAAACCTGAAAGGTGACAAAGATAACAAATGGATATTTTTAAAAGAACAGGAAAGATTATTAACAGAGGGCTTGGAATATCTGAAACTTGACGGTTCAAATCCGAATTTGACAGAACTTATGCTGCAGGGAGTTTCAACCGCACGTGACAAATATCTGATATACGGCTATATGTTTTTGGTCGGAAGAAACGGAAAATCAAAACGTGCCTCCGAATTTTTGACCCCGCTTTTATATGTTCCCTGCCGCCTTGAAAGAAACGGTGTCAGCATAAATTGTATTTTGCAGGACGATATTTTGTCGTTAAACACGGGTGCTCTGGCAGCTTTGATGAAAAAAAGTGATGATGACGATGAAGTTGATATGTTTTTGGAAGGCATTTTGGACGTTGTTCCTGATATTCCGATTACAAAAGAGAAAATGGATATTTTCTTGACTACTTTAAAATCATTAATTCCTGATATTGAAATTGCACAAGATTCTTCAATGGACGATGATGAAGATAATGTTACAAAAGACGAACCCGAAAAAGATTTATCCGATGAACAGATTACGGGTGAAAATTACGACGAAATAATCGAAGATGAAATTCAGGAACAAAAACAAAAAGCAGCTGTCGGAGAGATTAAAAAATTAAGCGTAACCTATCAAAGTGCTATTATTTTGACAAAAAGACCATCCGTTACGGCAGGTGTTTTACATGAATTGATACAAATATCCGAAAAACCCAGCGGTTTATTCAGAGAAACAACACTGGGAATTATAAATGACGAATATACCCAGTCAATAGATAAAGCCTTCCCGCTAAAAGAAAGTGAAAAAGATTTTTATCCTATAACACCACTGGGGTTGAGTGATTCTCAGCAAAGAGTTATACAAAATGTTGAAAACAACCGGCTTATGGCAGTTCAGGGACCTCCGGGAACCGGTAAATCACAGACTATTGTCAACCTTGTTGCACATCTGATAGCAAACGGAAAAACTGTGCTGGTCGCATCCCGTATGGATAAAGCGGTTGACGTTGTTGCCGACAGATTAAATAATCTGGGTGCACCTTATCTTGCTTTGCGTGCAGGAAGAATGAATTACCAAAAACAACTAAGTGAGCAACTTAGAGAATTAGTTTCTGGTAAAACAGATTTGGATGAAGGTGTTGATGATTTTATTTTTGCTGATATTAAAGATATGAAACAACATCTTGACGTTATGCGTGAAACAGAAGCAAAATGTGAAAACATAATTAAACTTGAAAAACAATGGCACGATTTGAAAGAGGAAATTAAACAACAAACCTCTGTTGTCGGGCAGCCGGAATATATTAAGCGTCCGCTGAAAAAATCTGAAATTGATGCGGTTAATACGATTATAAAAACTTTTAATGACAATATGGAAAAATCGGGATTTTTCGCATCTCTTGCCAATATGTCATCAATGCGTCAACTCAAAAAAATTCTTGATTTGAAACATTTTGACGTTGAGCCGGAAAATCTTGACCGTTTAAAAGTTGAACTTGATTATGTAACTCAAAAATGGCAATTGAGAAAAATTGAAACAGAAATTCAAAAAATCGGAAACCTTCACGTTATGATGGAGCAAATCCGTCAAATGAAACGCAAACAGGGTTCACTTGCAATAAATATTTTAAAAAGCACTCGCCGTGAAGCACTGAAATCTTTACTTCGTGATGTAAAAAAAGTAGGCAGAATCAAAGTTCACGCAAGAGCGTTGGTGAGCCGCAAAAAGAAAAGTAATGATAATATACTTGAAACAGAAGATTTCAAACCGTTATTGGATGCTTTTCCCTGCTGGTGTGTCACTACCTATGCGGTGTCTGATTCTCTGCCGCTAAAACCGGGCATGTTTGATGTTGCGATAATTGATGAGGCTTCACAATGCGATATAGCAAGTTGTTTTCCGATTATGTACCGTGCAAAACGTACTGTTGTCGTGGGTGATGATAAACAATTACCGCACCTTTCATTTTTGGAAAAAGCAAAAGAACAATCATTTTTAAGTCAATACGGCATTCCTGATAAATACCAATTAATGTGGCGTTTCAGAACAAACTCAATGTTTGATTTGGCAGACTATTATTCAATGAATTCCGTTATGCTTGATGAACATTTCAGAAGTTTACCGCCAATTATCAATTTCTCAAACCACGAATTTTATAACGACAGAATCCGTGTAATGAAAAAAGATTCATCAACAGGAGATGCCATAGATATTATAATGGTACCTGACGGGAAAGTTGATACGGATGCAACAAGGAACCTTCCCGAAATTGAAATGCTTGTTAAACACTTGCACGAAATCATCCTCGAAGATGAACGCAACAACCCTGAAAAGCCTGTTTCTATCGGTATAATTTCACCATTCAGAGCGCAGGTTGAACAGTTGAAAATATCGGTTTCAAAAGTAATTTCCGATTATATGGTTAAAAAACATCAAATTGAAATCGGTACGGCACATACTTTTCAGGGGGATGAAAAAGATATAATACTTATGTCGTGGGCTTTTGCAAATAATTCACACCCGCAGAGTATTACTTTCTTACAAAAACCAAACCTATTTAATGTTGCGATTACCCGTGCGAGATCGAAATGTATAAATTTTGTTTCTCACGATTTGGAAACAATGCCTGACGGACATTTCAGACACTACGTTTCTTATCTTAAAAACTATAAAGACCAAAAGGCGCTTTCGCAAAGAGAAGACTTTGATGAAAATGTTTACAAAAACGCACTTGAAAGAGAGATTGCGGATGAATTGAGAAAGTTAGACCATACTGTTTTGGCGGGTGCTGAAATTGCAGGCTTAAGTGCTGATTTGGTTGTGGATGATAAGTTTATCATTGAAGTTGACGGCGTTGAGGATAATAAAAAACTTCATCACATGACAAATATGAAAAAACAATCAATTCTTGAACGCTGCGGATATAAGGTTAAACGTATTACCTATCGTGAATGGCAATACTCACAACAGGCTTGCCTTGACCGAGTCCTTATGCCCGAGGAATAAACTATACGGGTTAATATATGGATGATTTTTCAAGAGAAGCAAAGGAAATATATAAAAAATACTGGAGTAATCTTCCGAACATCAATTACTTGGAAGATTATTACGGCGGAGATACTATGAATTCATACAATACGCTTTTAGGTACCGTAAAAATTGCAAATGGGCAAACCGTAGCAGAAATTTTTGAAGAAGAATATCCGGAATTTACCCAAAAATTAAGAAAGTTCGAAGGAATTGTGAATTCACCAGGTAACTTCATGCCGTTACCTACAGGAAAAACCAAAGACAAAATTACAATAAATATGTTTAGAAGTTATGCTCCGCTAAATGATTAT
>CAMHMW010000112.1 GCA_946186335.1 uncultured Candidatus Melainabacteria bacterium | reverse complement strand
GAGCCGATATAGGTATCTCTCCCGAGCGCAGGAAAACATGACCCGTGTGTTATCACAACACGTTCTTTTGTTCCCATAGCCTCATAGGCGCTGTTTACAGCATTTTTAAGCCCCGCTTCTTCTGAGGGTTTCGGACGGCGGCAAAAATTTATTCTGTTATCTATCCCTAAAATGCGCATACCCTATTAAAGCACAAACAAAAAAAATTTTGCGGGTTATAAACCGAAAAGACGGACATAAAATGCCCGTCTGTTTACCTGTTTTTAATATCTGATTTGACTATGCCAACAATTCTTCAATAATTTTTGCATTGCTGTCGTTACGTTGTTTTTCAAGCAGATATTTTTCAAGTTGTGTGAGAATTTCATTGTCTGAAACATTTAATAATTCCGGTTCATAAGTATTAATATAGTTTAATACTGTAATCATTTCATAGTTTTTCATTTTTTTATTCCCCTGTTATTTTTCCCTTACATTTATATAAAGTATTTTTATATTTAAAAATTGCTTAAGTTTTATATTAAAAGTATATAAAACTTAAAATGAACAATTTGAATTATAAAATCGTTTCATATTTGTAGAAAGTATTTTTATAATTTCCTAAAATCTATTCACCTATCCTATTAATCTAATCTATTATCTATTCACGACATTCCGTTTTCGGAATGTTTATTTTTATGTAACAAAAACTTAACATTTGGCGGAATTTATTAAAGTTTTTTCAAAATCTGCCGATAAGTAATATGTAAGTAAAACAAAACTAATTTCCTCCTTTTCCCCTACTACTATAACTAACCTACTAAATACGGAACCCGAAAGGTTCCTTTTTTATTGGGGGTAAATGTATGTTACCAACCGTGGTTTAGGTTGTATGTCTTTGGTGATTATGGGGGTAAATGTATGTTATCAACAATGGTTTATGTTGTACTGCTTTGATTTTATTTATTTTTTCTTAAATTCAAAATGTATTATTAACCCCCAGAGGATAAACATAAGCGGAACGGCAATTATTATCCCGTGATTATATTCATAAGCACCACGAAAATCAAAACAGCTCAATGCCGCAACAGCCCGTGTCATACCGCAGCCCCAGCAATTATGATGAGTGAGCAAGTTTATAAGACAAAAGTGCTTTAAATGCAGGGATGTCAATATATTTGCCATAATTATACACCACAGGGGCAGAGTTAAAATTAATATTCGTTTTAATTTTTTCAGATTTTCTTTCATATATTTTTACCAAACAGGCTGTACCGAATATCGATACAGCCCGTTTATTATAATATTTTTATATATTAGTATCCTGCACCTGCTCCTGCGCCGCTTGTACCAATCATACCAATTAATGCAATGATTGAACCGAAATAAAACAGTATAAACAGTAATGCTAATACTACCAAAACAATATATACTACACCGAGCCAAGGAATTCTTTCATATAATTCGCTTCCGTCTTCGTGGGTCCATTTGCCCAAAGCAATCATGATACCGTCAATTACCATCCAAATAAGCGAAACAAATGAAAAACAGCCGGTTAATGTTAAAATTGCCATTGCCCAAGCTGTTCCTGATTTTCCTGTGTAAAATCTGTGTGCGCCGTACATACCTAATGTCCAGCATAACATCATTGTCGCAACCCAGTTTTTACCTTGTAGTTGTTCTGTTTCAACTGTTGCCATCTTAAAATTCTCCTTTCATAATCCGTACTATTCTATAACCCGTTAGGATTAACCATGATAATTTTAGACTCTCAATCCTTTGATGTAATCATTTACTTAGTTGATTTATTTGCCTGTTGAACCAAAACCGCCCGCCCCACGTACGGTTTCGGTGAGTTCTGCAACAACCTCGAGTTTTGCCTGCTCGTATTTTGTAATAACCATCTGTGCAATTCTTTCCTGCGGTTCTATTGTGTAAGGCTCGTTTGAAACATTTACAACCGCCACGCAAACTTCCCCTCTGTAATCTTCATCAATTGTTCCGACACAGTTTATAAGGGTAATTCCGTGTTTAATAGACATTCCCGAACGTGGTCTTATTTGTGCCTCGTAACCGTGTTCAAGTTCAATTTTTAACCCTGTCGGGATGAGTTTACGCTCTAAGGGTTTCAATTCTATCGGCTTATCAATTGCGGCACACAAATCCATGCCGGCAGCACCGTCTGTTTTGTATTCCGGTAAGACCTTGTTATGCGGTAATCTTTCAATTTTTAATACTGTCATATATCCCCCTTTTTATTTTGTTGGGCTGAAAGCCCAACTTACAGTTTTGCGGGGTGCATCATTTTTGCGCACCCTTTAATTTTCTCATACCGTTACAACGGAGTTTTTAATATCGTTTTCAACATTTGATAATATTTCATCAAGTTTAGACAAATCTTTAACTCCGCCCTGTGCAAAATTCGGACGACCACCGCCGTTTGCACCGGTTGCTCTTGCAATTTTTCCGACAATTTGTCCTGCGTTTACTCCTCGTTTTACAAAGTTATCGGAAACTTTTACCATAACCGTTGTTTCACCTGCAAGAACAATTATGCTGTCCCCGAGTTTTTGTGATAGGTATTCCATACCGATTTTGACAGCAAGCGGTTTTGCGCTGACTTTTGAAATAAACAGTTTTCCGCCATCGATATCCTGCGCTTTTGAAATGAAGGTTGAGAATTTGTTTTTTGCATTTTCTTCTTCCAGTTTTTCAATTTGCTTTTGGAGTTCTCTGTTTTCATCAGAAAGTTTTTCAACCCTGTCAACAACTTCGTCAAAATGTGCTTTGAATTTGGATGACAATTTGTCTAATTCTGATGATTTTGCGTTCAGATACTCTAATGCCGGAGCAGATACAACCGCTTCAATACGGCGAGTTCCTGCTGCAATTGCACTTTCTGATATTATTTTTATCAAACGTAAATCTTTTAATTCTCTTGCGTGTGTACCACCGCAAAATTCTTTTGAAATACATTCGCCATCTTTTTCAATAGAAACAACTCTGACTGTATCACCGTATTTTTCTCCAAATAGTGCGGTAGCACCGGTGAGTTCTGCCTCTTTTATACCCATAACCTGAGTATTGACCTTATAACCGCCGCCTATCCATTTGTTCATCATATTTTCGGTTTTTTGGATTTCGTCAGAGGTCATTGCTCTCGGGAAGGTAAAGTCAAATCTCATACGGCTTTCATCCACATAAGAACCTGCCTGTTTAACATCATCTCCCACAACTTTTTTCAACGCAGCCTGCAAAAGGTGAGCAGATGTGTGGTGAACTCTGATTTCTTCTCGTTTTGCAACATCAATACGGGCAACAACATCTTTTCCGATTAAATCATCACCATTAAGAACCTTACATCTGTGGACATAGAGTTCATTAACTTTAAATGTCGTCAGAACTTCTAACTTGACTTCCTGACCTCCTGAGTTCCTGTCTTCTATATATCCGCTGTCACCGATTTGACCGCCGCATTCTGCATAGAAAGGCGTTTTATTCAGTACAACATCAACAAAGCCCTCTCCCTCAATTGTTCCGAGAATTTTTGCATCGCATTCGTTTTCATTATATCCGACAAATTCGGTTGAACCGACTTCACGCTCTAAATTTGCATACTTAATATCACCGGTTACGGAGATTTTAGCAGTTGCCGCTTTTGCACGTTCTTTTTGCTCCTGCATTGCTGTCTTGTAACCCGCTTCATCAACTTTTAAGCCGTTTTCTTCCGCAATTTCTTTTGTTAATTCAAGCGGGAAACCGAAAGTATCATAGAGTCTGAACGCATTTTCTCCGTCAATATCCTTTTTAGCGGATATAAATTCGTCAAGAAGTTTGTAACCACGGTCAAGAGTTTTGTTAAATCTTTCTTCTTCCGCTTTTATTGTTTCAATAACTTTTTGTTTGTTTTTAACAAGTTCGGGATATGCTTCGCCGTAGTTTTCAACTATTACATCTACAAGTTTGTATAGGAAAGGCAATTCCATACCCAAAATCTTGCCGTGACGGAGTGCACGTCTTAAAATCATTCTCAAAACATAACTTCTGCCCTCGTTACCCGGAATTACGCCATCCGTAATGAGGAAAGTTACACATCTTGCATGGTCTGTGATTATACGCAGAGAGATGTCCGTTTTTTCTGATTTTTTATAAGGAACTCCGCTCATTTCGGAAACCTTATCCATAATCGGTCTTAGCAAGTCTGTTTCAAAGGTTGAGGCAACCCCCTGACAAACCATCGTAATTCTTTCAAGTCCCATGCCGGTATCAACATTTTTCTTTTCAAGCGGGGACTGGTTGCCTTCTTCATCCTGAAAAAGTTCGGTAAATACCAAATTCCAGATTTCAACCCATCTGTCGCATTCGCAGGTATCAATTCCGCAATTCGGGTCATCACATTTATACTGTTCCCCTAAATCGTAGTGAATTTCGGAACACGGACCGCAGGAGCCTGATGCCCCCGGAGGACCCCAGAAATTGTCTTTTTTGCCTTTACGTTTAATGCGTTCTGCGGGAACTCCGATACTTCTCCAAATATCATAAGCCTCATCATCGGTTTCAAAAATAGTTATCCATAAACGGTCTTTATCCAGTTTCAAAACCTCTGTCACAAATTCCCAAGCCCAAGGGATAATCTCTTTTTTGTAGTAATCACCGAAAGAGAAATTTCCGAGCATTTCAAAAAAGGTGTGGTGACGGGGAGTTCTTCCGACATTTTCAATATCTGAATCCTTACCGCCTGCTCTTGCACATTTTTGGCAGGATGTTGCTCTTGCAGGGTCATAAGGACAATCCTGAATCCCTAAAAATATGGGTAAAAACTGCAACATTCCGGCTGTTGTTAACAATACTGTCGGATTATCAGGCACAAGGCTTGAACTTTCTACTATTGTGTGCTGACGTTTATCTTTAAAATAATCTAAATATAATTTTCTTATCTCGTTTCCTGATAACATATTAATTTCCCTCTTAATTGGCTTGTAGTGTTAATAAAATTATACTCCAAACATAAAATATTGTAATTATAAGTTTTTTGTTGACCTGAAAAACCTACAAATTTTGAGCAGTGTGACGAATATTTTTGGCTGACACACATACGCTTTTGCAATACCACTTGCAAGTAAAAATTTTCGTGCTAATATAAAGACACAGGCCTTGGTAGCTCAGCTGGATAGAGCAACCGCCTTCTAAGCGGTAGGTCATGCGTTCGAATCGCATCCAGGGTAAATTTAAAGAGGATAAGACTTGTTCTTATCCTCTTTAAATTTGCTTTGCAAGCATGAGAGAACAGCCAACTGCGTTCGAGCGACCTGTGAGCAGAGTGCGGAGCCTTGACCGCAAGATATGAAGTATCGTAGCGGGCAAGCGTAGGCACGTTTAATGCGAACAGGTCAAGACAATCGCATCCAGGGTAAATAAGACAGGATGACATTTGTTATCCTGTCTTATTTGTCTGTTAAAACCGGATTTGTAAACTTTTAATACCTTTTAACAGGACTTTTGGTAGGAAGGGTTTCATGTCATTGCGAGGGTGAAAGCTCGAAGTAATAAGGCTTTTACTAATTCTATTCGGTTGGAAGGTGGTTGATTAAAAAAGTCCAGAATGTCCGATTTTGGTAACCAAAATGTCCACTCATTTGCACATTTTGTCCCAACGCTCAATAAGTCCTTGTTGTGCAGGTATGCCCAACCTACAAGCTAAATATCAAAAAATTATCGTGTAGTTTGAGAAAAATAACAAATTCTCCCAAAAACGAAACTTTAATGAAATCATTTTGGCGAAACTTGCGGAACCAAATTTTTGACATAAAATAAATAATGTAATGAGGTTAATGAATGAACATATTAAAAAATAAAATAAATCAAAGAGAATATGCATATTTAGGAGTATTAACATTCATATTGTTGTCGTATTTGTATAGATTTGGGATATATGACATACATAATATTAGACAGACAACAGAATTATCATATATAATTCCTAAAATAATATTTTTTATAATTTGTAGTAT
>CAMHMW010000111.1 GCA_946186335.1 uncultured Candidatus Melainabacteria bacterium | reverse complement strand
AGATACGTAGAAGAAGGGGACGATGTTTACTTCGAAACCATTGACGATGATGATGAATTTGAAAGAGTTCAGAATTATGTAGAAAGTCTTGAAGACGAACTTGAAGAAGATGTCGATGACGAAGAATAAGGAAAAGTGTTTTGTTTGAAAAATTTACTGAAAAAGCGGTTAACGTAATCATAGAGGCGCAAAATATTGCAATATATGACCATTCCGACAAAGTGCTTGCCGAACACTTGTTGCTGGCACTTGTCAAGGATGCAAAAGGATTTTGTGCAAAAATCTTTAATAACTATGACATAACTTATGAAAGATTAGCGCAGGAAATCTATATGAGTATTCATATAGAAGAAACCGATATGAATTCTGCCATACCGTTCAGTGATGAATGCAAGCATATTTTAAACACAACCCTTGATTTAATTGAACAGTCGGGAAATCCGACAGTTCACTATGAACACCTTGTTCTTGCTGCAATAACCGATGAAAATTCAAAATTATACCGCTATCTGGAAAATCTTGATTTTGATATCGTAAAATCAAAGCCATTAATAGAAAAACTCGTTCAACGTAAGGTTAAAAAGGATTTTCACCCTGAACTTGATGAAAATAAAGAAAAAGAAATTAATTTAACAGAAGAAACAGATTCTCTTTTTGATAATGAAAAATCATCAAAGGTTTTTGAACGTGCTGTATCAAAACTTTCAACATCAAATTACGAAATTTTGGGAACAGAGCAGATTATTTCATCAATTCTTGAGGATAAAGAGTCTGATTTGGCAAAAATTCTTGCAAACTTTGGAATTACTGACGAAAAATTTGAAGAAAAACTCTCTTTGGTTAATTCACGACAGGAGGAATACGGCGGACGTCAGATAGTGTTCACCCCGAATGCTTTTTCCGCAATGAGTCTGGCTCTCCAAACCGCCAAAGAACTTGGCTCATCAGAGGTACTGCCCGAACACATGATTTTGGGTGTTCTGAAAAGCAAAAAAGGTATTGCATACAAGATTTTTAAAGAATTTAATATCAATGATGATGATTTGGCACACGGTATTATAAAACCGATTGAAAAACAAATGCCCGAAACTCTCACCATTCTTCGTCTTGCAAAGCAGGAGGCAAGACGAATCGGCAGGGGAGTTGTCGGAACAGAAATGTTTCTGCTTGGTATAATTGCGGAAGGTACGGGAATTGGTGCCGTTGTCCTTAACGAGCTAGAGATAAATATTCGTGATGCGAGATTAGTCGTTGAAAAAATAATCGGTACGGATAACGAATATTTTGACAGGGAAGTTGTGTTTACAAAACGTGCAAAACGTGTCCTTGAAACTGCGTGGGAACACGCTAAAAAACAAAATAAAACCAAAATTGAATCGTCAGATCTTTTATGGGCGATAACAACAGAGCCATCTTCCCTTGCTATGCAGGCTCTTGAAGCCCTGGGTACAGATGTCGTTGAAATTCGTGAAGGTATTAAAAAACACATAGTTGTGTGATAAATTATTTACCCGTTACCTCAAAAAAAAGCCCCGCTGGTGCGGGGAATAATTCTTTTTCAGGAATTTAGGAATAGGAATATTTTTCTCTCTCTTTTTAAACGGATTTTTTATTTTCTCTTTTAATATCTCTCGTGTTTACTTAATGTTTACATATATATAAAGTATATATCAATTATATAATTTCAGGAGTTATAATTTTCGTTACAAAAGTTAATAAAAAAAGAAGTTTCATCATTCTGAACCTTTTTCAGAATACTAAAACTTCTTTTTTATATGCTTTTCTCTATTTAGCAGTTTAAAAACTTATGTTAAAGCAAAAGTCATATCAGCCTCAACGCAGATTTTGCCGTCAACTCTGCCGATACCGTGGGCTTTGCAGATGGGTCCTTTTAATTTTGTTAATTCAATTTCCATATCGAATCTGTCGCCGGGGCGTACGATATTTTTGAATCTTACACCGTCAACTCCTGCATAAAGTGCGAGTTTGCCTTTGTTTTCGGGTAAAGACAAAAGAACCGGAGCAGAGCATTGAGCAAGTGCTTCAAGTTGTAAAACACCCGGCATGATAGGATTATTCGGGAAGTGTCCCTGGAAAAATCCTTCGTTCATTGTCATATTTTTGTAACCTTTTGAATATTTACCTGGTACGCATTCGGTTATTCTGTCAACCAAGAGGAATGGGTATCTGTGAGGGAGCATTTCCATTATCTGCCCAATATCCATTGTTATAATTTCATTTTTAATTTCTTCTGACATTTTTCTCTCCTTATATTTCTATTAATTTATCCTTCAACATTTTTGCAACCTTAATGTGAACCGCATGTCCCGCTTCTTTTGCAAGTATCTGACAGCGCATATTTAAAGGGTTAACTCCCGTTAAATATAAGTCACCGATAAGGTCAAGCATTTTGTGTTTAATCTGTTCGTTTTCGGAACGTAATTTTGTGGTATAACCGCCGTCATCAGTTAGTCCTACCGTATTTTCCTGCGATACACCCTGTGCAAATCCGAGCATTTGAAATTTCTTCAAATCTCTGTAAAATCCGAAAGTTCTTGCTTCGATGATTTCGTATTTGTTGCGCGGGTTGTAGTTAACAAATTTTCTTGTCAAATCAGGATGGTCGTAATTTACGGCATACGAGATAAAAAGATTATCTGCCGGAAGTACGACAAGGCTTGTTTTTCCGTTAACATAATATACCGGTTCTGAAATAGTATAATATGTATCTTTTGCGAAAAACGGTCTGTCTGTTCCCGCTTCTTTTATTGCCTCAACCCATTTCAGCGAACTCCCGTCAAGAATCGGCACTTCTTCTTCCGTCATACAAATATCGACAGAATCAATTCCGCAGAATGCCAAAGCCGCTGTGAGGTGTTCTGTCAGTATTGCACGGGCTTTTTTGGTTCCCAGAACAACGCAGTGGTCGGTTGATAAGACATTATCAACATCTGCCGTAAAAGAATCTTTGTCTTTTACGAAATATCTTATCTGTCCGGATTTTGACGGAAACATTGTCAATTCGCACGGTATGTTCTTCATTAAGCCGTTTCCGACTATTTTTATTTCTTTTTTAATTGTTGTCATAATTTTAATACTAAGGTTAAACTTACTCCTTGTTGATGTTGTCTTCAAACTCTTTTAAAAGCGGTTCATATTTTCTGAACTTCGCAATAATTTCCCCTGCATCCTTCATTGTTTTTAACTGTTTAATGAAGTCTTTTCTCGGAACTGCTGGAATACCAACGATAATCGATTTTGCCGGGAATGATTTTGTTACCCCTGCTTTTGCGGTAATAATTGTATCCGAACCTATTTCAATGTGATCGGCAAGACCTGCCTGTCCGGCGATAACAACTCTGTCACCGATTACGCAACTTCCTGCAATACCGACTTGTGAAACAATCAGACAACCTTTCCCGATACGGCAGTTGTGACCTATCATAACAAGGTCATCGATTTTTGTATTATCACCGATTGTTGTATTTTCAATGGTTCCTCTGTCAATGGTTGAGTTTGCACCGATTTCAACATTGTTACCGATTACAACAGAACCGATTGACGGAATTTTGAATATGACTTGTTCCACGTCACCTTCTTTAATTTCGCCGTCTTGTCTTGCGTTTTCAATATTGTTCGGGTTTTCTGTTACAAAACTGAAACCGTCAGCACCCAAGGAAACTCCATGGTGCAAAATTACATCGTTTCCGACCTGAACTCTGTCACCTATGTTTACACCGGGGTGGAAGAAACAGTTTGAACCGATTTTTGCATTACTTCCGATGTATGTATTTGCAAGAATTTTTGTATTATCGCCTATTGTTACATTAGGTGAAATTACGACATTTGGTCCTATGCAGACATTTTTGCCGAGTTTTGCCGTCGGGTCAACAACTGCTCTCGGATGAATATCCTGATTTACAACCGGCGGTTCGTAGAAAAGATTTAACAGTTTCATCATAGCAAGTCGCGGTCTTTCAACCTCGATTGTTGTAAAACCGTCAATTTGTACTCCCAACGGAACAAGTGCCGCTTTTGCTTTTGATTTTGCAAGGTTTGCAATTTCTTCTTCGCCCAAAGCAAGTGCAAGAGTGTTTTCATCACTTAATAACGGCGGTGCAATATGCGTAATTTCAGGACTTTCTGCCTTTGTTAACATACCGCCCGTAATTTGTGTAATTTCATCTACTGTAAATGTTGGCATAACTTTATACTCCTTATTGTTTCATTTTTTCTATTGTTGAAGTTGTGGATTTCCCCTGAACAAATTCTATAAATTCCACACGGATATTGTTTTTCCTCATAACATCCGCTTCTGGCAGGGTCTCCATTGTGTAATCTGCTCCCTTTGTATAAACATCGGGTTTTATTTCATCCAATAAATTTCTAGGACTGTCCTCATCAAACAGTACAACGTAATCAACGCAAGATAGAGCGCACAAAATTTCTGCTCTGTCCTGTTCGTTGTTTATGGGGCGTGAAGGTCCTTTGATTGAACGTACCGATTTGTCGGAATTTAAAAGAACGATACTGTAATCAGCAAAAGATTTTGTCTTTTGCAAATATCTGACATGACCGACATGCAAAATGTCAAAACAGCCGTTTGTTGTAACTACTGTCTTTCCGCTTTGATGCAGCTTTTGGACAAAATCTGCCACGTTTTCTCTTCTAAGAACCTGACCCATAATTATATCCCTTTACCATCCTAATTAGACTTCAAAAACAATAAAATAGCCCTTTTTATTAACAAAAAGTAATAAAAAGGACCATAATTTTTGTATTATTTTTTATTAGTATAATTCCATTTCGATAACTTTTTTACAAAGTCTGACGGTATTTAATGCAGCCCCTATTCTGAGGTTGTCGGCTACACACCACAGAGAAATTCCGTTATCAAATGCCAGATTTTTTCTTATTCTTCCGACAAATACCGGGTCAACTCCTGATGCATCACGGGTTGTGGGATATTCAAAATTGTCAGGGTTATCAATAACTTTCAGTCCGAAAGATGTTTCAAGTGTCTGGCGAACTTCTTCCGGAGTGACAGGTTTTGCAAATTCAATATCAACGGCTTCTGAGTGACCGTTATAAACCGGAACTCTTGCTGCTGTGCATGAAATAGGTAATTCCTGCGGAAGGTGAAGAATTTTCTTGGTTTCGTTTACAACTTTCATTTCCTCTTTTGTGTAGCCGTTGTCACAAAATACGTCAATTTGCGGAATTACGTTAAACGAAATCGGTTTTTTAAAAGCATCATTTGTGAAATCTTCTCCGGCAAGTGTTGCTTTTGTGTTTGCCGTCAATTCATTTATTGCTTTCAATCCTGCCCCGGAAACCGCCTGATAAGTTGAAACAATAAGTCTTTTTATCTCATATTTTTCGTGTAACGGTTTTAAAACCAGCATAAGTTGAGAGGTTGAGCAATTTGGGTTTGCAATAATCCCTTTGTGCTTTCTCAAATCTTCATCGTTAACATAAGCGATAACCAGAGGAACATCATTTTCCATTCTGAAAGCCGATGAGTTATCTATCAATACCCCGCCTCTTTTAACGATTTCGGGGGCGAATTTCTGTGATGTTGAACCGCCTGCTGATGCCAAAACTATATTGACACCGTCAAAACTTTCGGGTTTTGCTTCTTCAACCGTATATTCTTTTCCCTGAAATTCAAGTTTTGTACCTGCACTTTTAGCACTTGATAAAAATTTTATTGACTTATAAGGAATTTCAAGTTCAGTTAAAATTTTTGTTATTTCTCTGCCGACAACACCTGTTGCTCCCAAAACGGCAATATTTGGTAAATCTTTTGTCATGTTTAACCTCCGATATATTGGTATCATGATACTACAACAATAATATTTTACAATGGTTAATTGACGGCGCAGCAACGTCGGCATGTTTAAAATAAATTGAAAATTGTTACGAAATTGTCATTACGAAGGTTTGAGTAATATTTACTCCCCGAGATATTTCTTGGGGGCTGAATGATGAGGACGTTCAGAGA
>CAMHMW010000110.1 GCA_946186335.1 uncultured Candidatus Melainabacteria bacterium | reverse complement strand
AATATATAATAACAAAATTTATCCGATATTGAAAGCTGTTGAACCGGGCAGACAAAAACAGCTTGCAAATATAAAGACTATGAAATTTTTCTGTATTGTTACTGCTTTAACACCCGTTTATTTGTTTGTTATAGGTAAATATATATTAAACATGATAGCAATGACAACAGATACAGGGATGTTAATTATATTCTATATATTATGGATATTTGGAATGCTAGGTCCTTAACTATTCCGCCTATTATACTTGGTATATATGAGAAATATAAAGTAAAAACACGAAAAAATTTCAGCAAATACATAAAAGATATATGCCTCAAAGATATTCTGACCTGCTTTGAAAATTTGAAATATAAAGAACAGGAAATACCAAGCGGGCTTTTAACAGAATCTGACTTGTTTTCTTGTTTTGACAGGACGACAAAAGATGATGTCTATACCGGCAAGTATCAGGACATCTGGTTTCACGCTGAAGAAATTAAACTTATATCTTCGAGTTCTATTTCTTTTCAGGGAATTGTTATAGTTTTTCCAACTAATAAAACAATAAAATCAAAGACTATTGTTACATCAAAAACAGATAATAACAAGAATAATAAAGTCCACTATGCTTCATTTTTTTTCGTAACATTAGGATTACTTATATCAATATTTATAATGTCAGGACTAATTTCTCAAGGCGGTATTCTCGCAGGTTTCGGCTTTATCTTCCAAACAGTGATATTTGGGGCTTTATTGATATCCTACCTATTGAACAATTTTGCAAATTCAAAGAAATATGAGAAAGTAAAACTTGAAGATGTCGGATTTGAAAAACGTTTTACTGTTCAGTCAAAGGATCAGATTGAATCAAGATACCTTGTAACTCCGACATTTATGGAAAGACTTTATCAGCTTCAAACCGTTTACGGAACAAAAAATATAAAATGTTCGTTTTTTGACAACAAAGTAATGTTTGCAATATCAACAAGCAGGGATCTTTTTGAAATCGGAGATTTATATAAACCTCTCACAGATTCAACCCAAATATCTCAATTTATGAAAGAATTGACTACCATATATGATTTGATAGACTATTTTAAACTTAACGAAAATACGAAACTATAAAAAGGAAATCATGGACTTAATAGAAGTAAAACACGCAATAAAGACATACCAAACAGGTGAGGATTCATTTAATGCACTTAATGATGTCTCTTTAAACATTAAAAAAGGGGAATTTTGTGCAATTATGGGGGCATCAGGTTCGGGTAAATCAACCTTTATGAATATGCTCGGAACACTTGATAAACCGACATCAGGCAGTTATTTCCTTGACGGAGAAGATATGCTTAATCTTTCCCCCGATAAACTTGCAATGATTCGCTGTGAAAAAATCGGATTTATTTTTCAGGGTTTTAACCTGATATCAAGAACTTCCGCCCTTGATAACGTTTGTCTGCCTATGATTTATAAGGGAATCCCCGAAGCGGAAAGAATTGAGCGTGCAAAATGGGCATTAAATATTGTCGGACTTAAAAACAGAGAAGACCACATGCCAAACCAAATGTCAGGCGGACAGCAGCAACGTGTTGCAATAGCAAGAGCACTTGTTAATGATGCCCCGCTTATTCTGGCGGATGAGCCGACAGGTAACCTTGATACAAAAACAAGTATTGAGGTAATGGAATTTTTTGTACGGCTTAACGAGGAAATGGGCAAAACAATTGTTCTTGTAACCCACGAACCCGATATTGCGGAATACACAAAAAGAGTTGTAAAATTCAAAGACGGCAACATCGTGCTTGATATGCCCAAAACAGAATGGCAAAAGCAAAGGACAAGAGAAACATAGGATAAATATAATTTGTAATGGGGCTTTCAGCCCACACTAATTGTAAGTTGGGTTTTAGCCCAACACAATAAAAAGGATAACAAAAAATGCTTGACTTTAAATCAATATTTAAAATGGCGACAATATCGCTGAAAATAAACAAAATGCGTTCAATGTTAACAAGTTTAGGTATCATTATCGGGGTAAGTGCCGTAATTATTATGCTTGCTGTCGGACAAGGTGCAAGCAAAAAAATTGCTGCCGATATGGAATCTATGGGAAGTAATCTGCTTATGGTTCGTTCATCATCCGCAAAATCAGGCGGTGTCAGAATGGGCGCAGGCTCCCGCCCCACATTAACCCTTAAAGATGCGGAAGCAATTGAATCAAAAGCCAGAGGAGTTTTAGCCGTTGCACCTTATTCATCAGAAGGGAAACAATTAACCTACGGGAACCAAAACTGGTCAACAACCATAGGCGGAACGACAATGCCATATTTTATGATTCGTAATTACGAAATTGAATCAGGCAGAGGATTTTTGAGAGAAGATAACAAAAACAGTACCAAAGTTGCAATCATAGGACAAACAGTTTCAAAAGAACTTTTTGGAGATGTTGACCCCATCGGTAAAACAATCCGCATAGGCAACATCCCGTTTAAAGTGGTAGGACTTTTAAAAACAAAGGGGACAAGCGGAATGGGACAGGATCAGGATGATTTGGCTTTCATCCCGATTACAACAGCCCAACGCAAAGTTTTCGGAACAGATTTCCCCGGAACGGTTAATATGATTGCCGTAAAAGCACAGGGAGATGATGTTTTGGATATTGCACAGGAGGACATCACAGATATTTTAAAATCAAGACACAATATAGGAAAAAATCAGGATAATGATTTTGAAATCCGAAATCTTGCAGAAATGCAGGAAACCATTAAATCCACAACAAAAACAATGTCCCTGCTGTTAGGTGCAATTGCGGGAGTTTCTCTAATCGTCGGCGGTATCGGTATTATGAACATAATGCTTGTATCGGTTACCGAAAGAACAAAGGAAATCGGTATTCGTATGGCTATCGGGGCAAAAGCATCCGATATACGAATACAATTCCTAATAGAATCGTTTTTACTGTCAATGATAGGAGGTCTTGCCGGAGTCTTAATCGGCATAGGGGGCGCCCATTTAATGCACGCACTGGCAGGTATGAATATCGCAATAACCGTTGAATCAATACTATTATCACTCGGGTTTTCGGCAGGTATCGGTATCGGGTTTGGTTACTATCCTGCATATAAAGCTTCCCTGCTTAACCCCATAGATGCACTGCGATACGAATAGAGTGCCTATGGTAAAATTTATAATTTTATGATACAATCAAACTGTATGATACTTGGCAGAGGAGAGATAATATGCAGCACACAGAAGAAAGAACATTTATTGCGGTTAAACCTGACGGAGTACAAAGAGGACTTATCGGCGGAATTATTAACCGTTTTGAGAAAAAAGGATTTAAAGTTGTAGGTTTAAAGATGATTCAGGTTAGTGATGAGCAGGCAAAAGCACATTATGCTGAACACGAAGGCAAACCTTTTTATCCTAGATTACTCAGATATATTCAGAGCGGACCCATTGTTGCAATGGTAATACAGGGTTATAACGCTGTTGCAGGCGCAAGACACATTATGGGTTCAACCGACCCGAACAAAGCCGAAGTCGGCACAATCAGAGCAGATTACGCTCAGGTCATGGAATACAACATTGTTCACGGCTCAGATTCGGTTGAGAGCGCAGAAAGAGAAATTAAAATCTATTTCAACGAAAATGAACTTTTCCCTCAGGGTAAATGTATGTCAGAACTTGTTATAGAAAGTCTTGACGCCGACTAGGGGTAAATGTATATTACCGACCGTGGTTTAGGTTGTACGACCGGTATGTTGGTTGGGCATACTTGCCCAACATGATGCGTAAGTTTGGCTTTCAGCCCAATAAAAAAAAGAAAAGATGAACGAAAAAGATTATTTTAACTACGAATTAGTACATACAGATGCTAAAACAGGTGCAAGAGCAGGTGTCTTAACCACTCCGCACGGAAAGATTGAAACCCCGATTTTCATGCCTGTCGGAACTAATTCTGCCGTAAAATCCTTAACCTGCGACCAGATAGAAGGAACAGGCGCACAGATTATTCTGGCAAATTCTTACCACTTATATTTAAGAGCGGGAACAAAAAGGATAAGAGATTTTGGCGGGATTCACGGATGGATGAATTGGAACAAGCCTGTTTTAACAGATTCGGGCGGGTTTCAGGTTTTTTCACTTGCGCATTTGAGAAAGATAACCGAGGACGGCGTTGAATTTCGTGACCCCAAAGACGGGACAAAGCATTTTATATCACCCGAAGTTTCTATGGAAATTCAGCAGGACATCGGTGCTGATATTATTATGGCATTTGATGAATGTGCGCCGTATCCCTGTGATTACGAAACCGCAAAAGCAGCGATGGAGCGTACTCACAGATGGCTTGAAAGATGTTTTAAAGCTAAAACAAACCCGAAACAGGCACTTTTCCCGATTGTTCAGGGAGCATTCTTTGACGATTTGCGAAAAGAAAGTGCAAGAGTTATTTCAACTTTTGATGCGGTAGGATACGCAATAGGCGGGGTTAGTGTAGGTGAACCTAAGGATGTCCAGCAGCATTTTACATCTCTGACCGCACCGCTCTTGCCTCAAAACAAACCAAGATACCTGATGGGTGTCGGAACCCCCGAGGACTTGCTAGACGGAATAAAAGCGGGTGTCGATATGTTTGACTGCGTTTTACCCACCAGAAACGCCCGTCATGGTTCGTTTTTCACACCTGACGGGAAAGCAAATATCAAAAACGAAAAATTTAAAGATGACCA
Organism: uncultured Candidatus Melainabacteria bacterium; assembly: GCA_946186335.1. Lineage (GTDB taxonomy): Bacteria > Cyanobacteriota > Vampirovibrionia > Gastranaerophilales > Gastranaerophilaceae > Zag111. The sequence goes on along the minus strand of CAMHMW010000110.1, from coordinate 1,314 downwards.
CGCTCCGCTCGTTGAGGGTTGCGACTGTTATGCCTGCCGTAACCATTCAAGAGCATACATCAGACACCTTTGGAGATGTCAGGAAGCAACCGCATCAACACTTTTATCAATTCACAATATTAAATTCCTCATTGATTTTGCAAAACAATGCAGACAGGCAATATTAGAGGACAGATTTGAAGAATTTTATAACGAACATTATAAAAAATTAGTATAGAGTTGTCGGGCTGAAAGTCCAACCTACACATATAAAAGAGGCAATTACAAACTCACGTAACTGCCTCTTTCATATTTTTATTACCAGTAATTTATTTCGTCTTTAAATTAATAAACGGAACTGAATTTCCCATCACGTATTCAGGTAATTTGCCGTCCCATTTTTTAACCGCTTCATATTCAACAAGGGCTTTATTCTGAGTGAGCGCCTGCGCTCTGATTGCCATTGATTTTGCTTCCGCCTCAGCCGCAATAACCTTTTGTCTTGCTTCTTCCTGAACCTGAATTGTTACATTTTTCGCTTTCAGAGCATCCTGTTCTGCCGTAACTTTATTTTCAATAGCCTGTTCAAAAGCGTTTGAATACTGAATTTCGGTTATCTGAAAATCAGAAACATTGATATATTTTTCACCCAAATCCGCTCTTAATTTTGAAAGTATTTCTGATGCAACTTTTTCACGGTTAGCAACAATATCCTGAGCGTTCCATTTACCGATAACATCCTTTACAATACCTTCAACAGTCGGAGAAATAATTACGTTGACATAATCTCGACCGACTTCACGATACATTTTCGGTGCAAATTCTGGTTTAAGGTTATAGTTTACAACGTAAACTATTTTTGCCTGCTGAATATCTTTTGACTGCGCCATTGTTTCAATATTTGATTTTACTGTTTTTACATCCATTTTGTGCATGTGAGAAATAAACGGAGTTACAAAATGGACACCTTCACCGAAACTTTCCGGAGAAGTTTTACCGAGAGTAACTTTTACCCCTCTTTCACCAACACCGACAATTGCTATCGGGTTAAAAATTAACAAAAACACGATTAGTAAAAATATTACAACCGCTGTCACCGAACCCATTACATTCATTTTTCCAAACATTGCTTTTAAATCTCCACTTAAATTATTTTTCCTGTACTGCGAAAATTCTTTATCATAATCATCGCCAAAATTTCTGTTATTATTTTTGTTATTCTTGCCTGCCATAGTTAATCTCCCAGACCCAACATTGCTAATGCCACATAAAACGCAATTATCAGACCTGCAAAAACACTAACCCCGATAAGTATTTGTTTGCCGTATTTCTGAT
>CAMHMW010000109.1 GCA_946186335.1 uncultured Candidatus Melainabacteria bacterium | reverse complement strand
CGGTTACTTTGTTAAAAATAGGTAATATTTACCAGATGCAGGAAGATAACACAAAAGCCGTCAATTTTTATCAGAAAGCAATTATCGTAAACCCTGATTACACAGACGGATGGTTTAATCTGGGAATTGCCTACGCAAATGAAAATAACCTTGTTGAATCTCAGAAAAGTTTTGAAAAAGTAATTTCTCTGGATTCTGATTATAATTCCGGATATGCTTATTATGCTCTGGGCAGAGCCTTTGAATCGCAGGGTAAAACGGATGATGCTATAAAAAATTACAAACTGTTTATCAAATACAACAACGATAAAGACATGATAAATAATGTTCAGGAGCAAATAAAACTTTTACAGCAAAATTAGTGTAAAATGAAGAAATTTATAACATTTATAATTGCAGTATTTATAACAATGTTTGTATGCGGATGTGATGAGCAAAAATCATACATCCTGTTTAACAAACGTCCGATTACGGCTGACACAATTACGTCAGAAAGCAATATAAATGTGTTTAAACCAAATGAAAGAATTTATTTTCTTGTAACTCTGCCAAAACCTGTTGAACACAAATCTCTGCTTATTCAGGTTATAAAGGTCGGAGGAGACACTGATGAAAGACTCGGTTATGACCTTGTCTGGGGAAAAAGAATTAAATTAAGAGATGAAAATGTCCACTATTACACGGACTACCTCGTTTTTAACCAGACGGGTGCATATATTATGAAAGTTTATTCAAGAGATTATCCGACAGAAATTTTGACAACGGGCAATTTTTATGTAAGAAATTAATTTGTAAGGGGAAATAAATGTTAAAAGATAAAGCATTAGAATTTTTTATGAACGGTTATTCGTGTTCTGAAAGTATGGTACAGGCATGTATTGAAGAAGGACTCTGTCCTGCTGAACTTTTACCCTGTGCAACAACATTTTCGGGCGGAATGTCCTCTGGCTGCTGCTGCGGTGCTGTTACAGGCGCTCAACTGGTTTTGGGATATTTGTTCGGACGCAACAACAGGTTTAATAATCAGGTTTTTGCAAGAGAAAAAGCCGCTCAGTTAGTTGAGGAATTTCGTGAAAGAAACAGAGCAACCTGTTGCAGAGCCCTGAGTGCAGGACTTGCCGGAATGGAAAGAAAACAGCATTGCTGCAAAATGGTATCTGATGCCTGCGAAATTCTTGAATCACTTTTGGAAGTTAAGGTTAACGGATAATTTATGGAAAACTTTTACAAAACAGACAAACTGAACTTTTTAACAGCCGGCATGCCGTTATCAACAGGTAAAGCGGGTTATCCGAGAGCCTTTGAAATATTGCGTGAAATGGAACTTGACGGTATGGAGATTGAATTTGTCCATGGTGTGAGGATGAGCGATGAAACACGCAAACTTCTGAAAGAAACAAAAGATTTAATGTTTACCGCCCACGGTCCGTTTTATGTCAATCTTAATTCAAAAGAAGAAGAAAAAGTTGAGGCAAGCGTACAAAGAATTATCGAAACCGCACAGGCAGCTTCCGATTTCGGAGGTTTCAGTATTACTTATCACGCGGCATTCTATATGGGCGGCGACAAAGAAACCGTTTATCAGCAGGTTAAAACCCAAACTCAAAAAATTATTGATACATTAAAAGCAAACAATATCAAAATGTGGATACGCCCCGAAACTACGGGAAAAGCAACTCAATGGGGAGATTACGAAGAAATTATAAGACTTTCAAAAGAATTTGAATATGTCCTACCCTGCATAGACTTTTCTCACATCCACGCAAGAACGGGCGGAGAATACAACACTTATGATGAATTTTGCAAAGTTTTAGACAGAATTGCTAAGGAACTGGGCGATTTTGCGATAAACAATTTTCACGCACACCTTGCAGGAATTGATTACACCGCAAAAGGTGAAAAACGCCACCTTATTTTACAGGAATCAGATATGAATTATAAAGATTTACTCAAAGCAATGAAATCTTTTGGGGTTAAAGGTGCGCTGGTCTGCGAAAGCCCGAATATTGAAACCGATACAAAGATTTTAAAAGACTATTATATGAGTTTGTAAATTAAAAATCCGTTAAGGGTAAATTTGCAGGTTGGACTTTCAGCCCGACACTTAAAACCTACTTCGTTCCGACCATACAAACACCTGTGGCTTTTGCACTTCCCGAACCGAATGCAGGGTTATCATAGGCAACTTCCGAAACCGATGTATACTTTCCGTTTGTTCTGTCTATTGAAATATGTGATGATATAATTCTGTCATCATCCATTGACTGAAGATTAAATTCAATAGCGTCATCATCATATCTTGTAATATAATCTATCGGTTCTTTTTGAAGATAAATTTTTGAATACTCATCATCAAGTCTGTAAAATCTGTGCTGTTTGCTGACAGATGCTACCGTATTGTCCTGATTATACAATGTTTCTTCGTAATCGCAACGGATAAACTGCATTTTGTCAAACTCCGGAACAAACGCATCTGCAAACACAACCAAAGGTGTAACTAACAATAAAACGGATAATAAAATTCTTCTTTTCATAAAATTATTATATCATAAATTTCAGAATATTTATGCTAATATTTACTTATGAAACAGTATGATTTTTATATAGTCCCTACGCCTATCGGAAACCTTGGTGATATAACCATAAGAGCAGTTGAAATTCTTAAATCGGTTGATTTGATTGCCTGTGAAGATAGCAGAGTTACTCAGAAAATTCTTAATCATTTTGATATAAGAACAAAATGTGTTTCATACCACAAGTACAATGAAAAAGAACGAATTGAACAGATATTGGAAACTCTGAAAAGCGGACAAAAAATGGCACTTGTTTCAGATGCGGGAACACCGCTGATTTGTGACCCCGGTTCTGTTATCGTTAAAGAACTGAGAAAGAACGGATTTACAATAACCGCCCTTCCGGGTGCTAATGCCATAATTACCTTATTGTCACAAATTTCAAGAGAGGATGAAGAATTTACTTTTGTCGGTTTTTTACCGAAAACACAACCCAAAATTGAAGAAATTGCTATTGAAAATAAGTACAGAGATTTTATATTTTACGAATCCCCAAACAGAATTTTACAAACTCTTGAATATATAAAAAATGTTCGTCCAAATTCAAAAGCTGCTTTCGGCAGAGAATTAACCAAAGTATTTGAAGAAGTTATGGTCGGCGAAATTTCGGAAATTATTACCCACTTAAAAGAAAATATCGTTAAAGGTGAATTTGTCTGTCTGATATTCAGGGATGAAAAATATTCACAGGATGCCGATTTAAAAGATAAAGTGAAATTATTACAGGATAAGGGATACAGTGCAAAAGACATCTCCGTAATTCTTTCCGAGTTGTACGGAATGAACAAAAATCTGGTTTACAAAACTGCTATCGGAAAATAAAGTTACAAAAATTTACAATTTGGTTAACTCATGTAAAATATTTTTGCTTTTTTTATGGTTTATGTTATGATTTTTTTAGGAGATTATTGAGAGCTGTAAGGGAATTATTTTTGAAATTTCATAATATAACAAAATTAGTGCTGACGATAGCGTTGGCGACATTTGTACAAACGGGGAGTTATGCGATTGATGACGTTTGGGGAGGTATGGGATTAACGGATGAAGCTGTTAATTACGATAACAGTTACACAAATACCGTATTTGACCAATACAACAAGCAATCGGTTACAGACCCCATTAGCACCTACCCCACGTTAGTATCTCCCGAATACTCAACCTCAGTTCCGACAACGGATTCCGAACACAGAGTTATTAAAACCGTTGAATTTTACGGATTAAATTCTGTTGAAAAAGAAGAATTAACCAAAAAAATGCAGATGAAAGAAGGAAGCGAATACTCCCGTTCCGATTTGCAAACTGACTTGAGAACCATTTATGAAACAGGTTATTTCACGGAAAAAATGAAGGCTATTCCGTCAAAAAACGATGACGGAACAGTAACCGTTAAAATCGTTGTTGAGGAAAATATCCCAGTCAAAGACTTTACGATAGAAGGCAATTCTGTTGTTTCCATTGAGGATATACTGGCAATCCTTGACGATATGAAGGGAAAACCCCAAAATATTGCAAAACTGAATGCGGCAATCGCACAAATCCAGGAACTTTACACATCAAAAGGTTATATCCTTGCAAGAATTGACTCTGTTCAGGATGACCCTGACGGAACCATCAATATAAGCATAAAAGAGGGTATAATCGATAAAATTATGATTGAGGGTAATGAAAAGACAAAAGACTATATCGTTGCCCGCAATATTCTGACAGAACCCGGAATGATTTATAATGAGAACCTTATAAAAGAGGATTTGGTAAGATTATATGCAACTCAGGCATTCAAGGATGTCACAAGAGAAATCGAACCGAGTGAGGATATTCCTGATGCTTATGATATTACAATAAAAGTTCAGGAACAAAGAACGGCAAGTATCTCTGTCGGCGGTGGTCTTGATACTGTTACCGGTCTGTTCGGTTCATTAGGTCTGACGGAAAACAACTTCCGCGGCAGAGCTGAAAGAATTTCTTTGACAGGCTTGGCAGGTACCGGTGTTATCCTTAACGATTCCTCCGTTAAAAACCACATGAACATTCAGGCAGAATTGAGTTATTTTAAACCGTACTTCTTTAATGCCGAAACCTCTTTGAATACAAGATTGTTCTTCCGTGACTTCGGTTCATATCAAATCCCGCTGGCAATTGAACGCAGATTCGGGGGTGAAATTACAGCCTCTCACCGTTTGAAATGGAACAGACACGCATCTGCAAACTTCAGTTTGGGTGTTGAGAATATAAATGTTCGTGAAGGTGATGAAAAAGGTATTGCCAATATGTATGCAAAATACAACGTACCTATTTCAGAACGTGCAAAACAACTTGAAGGCGGATTGTTTATGTCATTGAGTCCTGCACTTATATATGACACAAGAGATTCTGCAACGGTTACCCGCCATGGTACAATGGCAAGTCTGAGATTTGACGAAAATATCGGTCTGAACGGATTTAACAAATCTCACGGTAAATTAACCGGTATGATTAAACAATATATCCCGTTGGGTAAAAAATCATCGTTATCATTTACTGTAAAAGGCGGCGGAAGAATACACGGCAATATGCCTGAAGTTATGGCATATCGTTTAGGTGGTCCGTACACTGTCAGAGGTTACAAAATGAGTGGTGTTGGTACAGGTAACGCATTCATTATGGGATCGGCCGAATTTGCAACACCTATTCCGTTTATGGACAGAACAAGAATTGCTTTCCTGAACAATATCAGATTTACTGTATGGGCTGATGCAGGTAAAGTATTTGACGGCACAATCTCTAACGAACTTTATGACAGAAGGATGAAAGCATTTTCTGTCGGTGTCGGCTTAAAGGTGTTTGTACCGGGTATGGGTCCGTTATCAATCGATTATGGTATTCCGCTTACCAATCCGGGTGACAACGGTTCTAAACACGGATACTTTACATTCGGTGTAGGTGACATGATGTATTAATGAACAATTATTTTAATGGTTCGTTAAGTAGTTAAACAAACACAATCACAAAATTATACATAGGAGGACTTATGAAAAACTTCAAATTAATGGCTTTATTACTGGCAATGGGAATAACAATGTCTGCTACTCCTTCATTTGCTGAAATCGGATACATTGATTATCAGAAAGTTTTGGAAAACTATCCGGCAGCACAAGCCGCAATCAAAGAAATTGATTCAAAAGGTATGGATTTGCAACAGTACATGGTTAACAAAGAAAGAGAATATAAAAATTTAACAACACCTGTTCAAAAACAAAATTTTGAATCACAAACATCCGCTGAATTTACTCAAAAACAAGAAGCGTTGATGAAATTGAGAATGAGCAAAGAAAATCAGATTATGAGCCAAATTCAGGCTGCAGCAAAATCTGTAATGGTTGCTCAGAAACTTGACGCTATCGTATCTGATCAGGTTATTTTTGTCGGCGGCGTTGATGTAACCGATTTGGTTATTCAGAAATTGAAATAAGACATTTATGTAAATAAGTGAATAAGTAATTGTATTTTGTTACATCAAACTTATTCACTTATTTGCTTTTAAACAGAGGCATCCATGAAAAATTACAGGGAAGACGGAAGACAATATCATGTAGG
>CAMHMW010000108.1 GCA_946186335.1 uncultured Candidatus Melainabacteria bacterium | reverse complement strand
CGCATTAAACGCCACCGCCTCCAGTTAGCAAAAATATTCAGTTTTGCATAACTGTTGGCTCTCACTTCGTTCGTGGCTCTGCTCTGCACTACGCTCCTCGCATTAAACGCCACCGCCTCCAGTTAGCAAAAATATTCAGTTTTGCATAACTGTCGGCTCTCACTTCGTTCGTGGCTCTGCTCGGAGCGTAAAAAAAACCACTCAACTGGTGAGTGGGTCGTTTTCTGCATCCTAATGGTCTCTTTTAGTGTTTATTATTTAGGAGTTTATATGTTTTGGGGTTAATGAACTATTTATATTTAGTGTTTCGGCTACACTTAAATCTTATGTAATTATTATTGCATAAGAAAAATTTTATGTCAATAAGATGTTTTTATATTAATTATCAATGGGTGAAATTGGCTATATAGTGTACGTTTTACACTTTACAAAACTTAATATTGTTGTTTACATGCCGAAAAATGATAATATTCCCGCTATTATATCAAGTATCGCAGTCCCGAAATCTGTCTTATCCTGAGCATGCGACCCTTCATATTCAGGGTTGTTTGCAAGCTCCTGTTCCTGATAATTTTTTACAGTATTTGAAAAATTCCTTACATCACTTGATTTGACAGAAATTTCATTACTTTTGCCCGTCAGAATTTTAAAAATACTATTTAAAAAACCCATAAAAATATTCGTTGTCTGCTCATTCAGTTCTTCATCAGAAAGTTGTTGAGTCTGTGCCTGCGGCATTTTCACCGGCAGAGCATGAACACTCTGACATCCGAAAGAAATAAACATTAAACCTGTTAACAACAATACCTTAAATTTCATATCCGAATATTAACCAAGAAAGTTTTTATTGTCAATCAGACAATACCGCAGGGGATGATGTAAAATATTTACTTTGTTTGTAATAATATCATGTATTATGAATAAGGAGTTCGTCATGAATAAAAAAACATTAATCATTATTTTGGCAATATTATTCCTGCCGCTTTTTGTATATTGGGGTTTAACTTACAATCAGAATGCCTCACCTGTTGCGGAAGCAAGTTCTGACAAACCGCAGATTTATAAGTTTTCATCTTCAATGTGTCTTGAGTGCAAAGAAGTTGAAAAAATATTTAAGGAAATCATGCCTAAATATGAAGATAAAGTTGATTACAAAGAAATTATAGTTGACAGCGGGAAAGACATGAATCACTCACTTATAAAAAAATATGGAATTAAACTTGTCCCAACCGTAATCATGCTGAATACTGACGGCTCGGTTGCAAGCAAAACCGTAGGTGCTAAATCAAAAGAAGAATTTGAAAACTGCATTAAGGAACTTCATTAATGAACAACCTGACGGAATTATTTAACTCTCAGACAAGTTTATATCTCCTTTTCGGGGCATCGTTTCTGGGCGGGTTGATTGCTTCTGTTTCCCCCTGCTCTTTGTCCATGCTCCCCTTAATTATCGGATATGTCGGCGGTTATTCTAAAGAAAAACCGCTAAAAACTCTTGCTCAAATGGTTGTTTTTGTTATGGGTACAGCGGTAATATTTTCCGCCATCGGTACAATTTGTGCAATTACGGGAAAGGTATTTGTCGGAAATCCTTATTTTTCTTTAATTATCGCATCAGTAATTTTAATAATGGGATTAAAAATTCTGGAGATACTTGATTTTGAAATTCCGGTTTTTATAAAAGAAATGCCAAAAAATACCTTTAATAATGATTACATTTATCCGCTGATTTTGGGTATGGCTTTTGCACTAATCGGAACTCCATGTTCTACCCCGATTTTGGCAGGCATTATGGCTTTTGCATCAATATCGGCAAGCATTTTAAATGCTGTTATAATGCTGTTTTTATTTTCTGTTGGTCAGGGATTGATATTAATTCTTGCCGCATTTTTGACATCTAAACTTAAAACAAATGAAAAATTCTACAAATTTTCTGATACCATTATGAAAATAAGCGGAATTTTACTTATTTTGGTTTCTGTGTATATTTATTATAAGATTTTCGGCTCTGTTCTTGTAAAATAACCGCCTATGTAGTAAAATAACCGTAAGAAAGGATATGTTTTAAGGAGCAGATATATGAAAACTTTTGAAGGTCAGTTAACTACTACAGCGGAAAATAAATTTTGCATCATTGTTTCAAGATTCAATGATTTTATCGGTTCAAAATTATTATCAGGGGCAGTTGATGAATTAAAAAGGCATGGAGTAAACGATAATAATATAGATATAGTTAAAGTTCCCGGAGCCTTTGAAATTCCGGTTATCGCCCAAAAATGTGCAAACACAAAGAAATATAATGCCGTAATAACACTGGGGGCAGTTATTAAAGGGGCTACTCCGCATTTTGATTATGTCAGTGCGGAAGTTTCAAAAGGAGTTGCACAGGTAAGTTTACAAACAGGTGTGCCTGTCATTTTCGGAGTTTTGACAACCGACAACATTGAACAGGCTATTGAAAGAGCCGGAACAAAAGCCGGAAATAAAGGTGCGGATGCCGCTAAAACCGCAATTGAAATGGCTAATTTGGTAAATATTTTATAATGTCGTTTATAGCATAATTAAGGAGTTGGATATGACAGAAGCAATCACCGAATACAGAAATGAGAATACGAAAGATATTGACCTTTTATCAACAATTGATATGGTTCGTAAAATGAACGAAGAAGATCAGATTGTTGCACAGGTTGTAGGAGATGTTGCGCCTGATATTGCATCTGCAATAGATATGATTGCAAAAGCCTTTCTAAAAGGCGGCAAACTGTATTATTTCGGAGCCGGAACATCAGGACGACTCGGTATTCTGGATGCTTCCGAATGTCCTCCGACCTTCAGTGTTGACCGTTCAATGGTACAGGGTATTATTGCCGGCGGCAAAGATGCTATGATTACCGCCGTTGAAGGGGCAGAAGATAATTTTGATAACGGTAAAAAAGATGCAGAAATTCTGACGGACAAAGATGTTTGTGTTGTTATCTCGGCAAGCGGAAATCCGAAATATTTACTCGGTGTCCTTGAAAAAGCCGACGAAATTGGTGCTGCAACAATCGGAATTACCTGCAATTCAAAAGGTTTAATCGCTAATGAAGCAGGACTTGTTATTTGTGCGGAGGTCGGACCTGAGGTTATTGCAGGTTCAAGCAGACTAAAAGCCGGAACAGCACAAAAAATGATTTTAAATATGCTTTCAACAGGTTCTATGATAAAAATAGGCAAAACTTATGAAAACTTTATGATAGACCTGAAAGCATCAAATGAAAAACTAAAAGACAGAGCAATAAGAATTGTCTCACAAATTGCAGAGGTTTCTCACAGTGAAGCACTTGCGGCATTATTAAAGTGTAACTGGGAAATTAAAACCGCAATTACAATGATTAAAATGAAACTGGATGCAGACAGTGCAAGACTGGAATTGCGCAAGCATGGCGGAGTATTGAGAAAACTGCTTAATACGGAAAGCAAAGTATAACAGACGGGACGGGAGATTTACGGTATGAAATTAACAGTATTAGGTGCAGGATGTTGGGGATTAACCCTTGCGTGGCTTTTAACGGATAATTTTGATGAAATTACGGTCTGGGGCAGAGCGCAGGATTTGTCGCAGGATTTAATTGAAAACAGACACACTTCAAAACCGTTAGAGGTTCAACTTGACCATAAAGTACAGATAAGTTCCGACCTGACCGAAGCAATTAAAGGTGCCGATATTATTTTATCCGTTGTTGCAACATCAGGAACACGTGATGTTTGTGAAAACCTCAAAAAAGCGGGGATAAAAAACGAGCAGATTTTGGTTAACGCATCAAAAGGTATTGAATTACCCTCTCTGATGAGGATGTCAGAAGTTATTAAAGATGTATTACCCGAGCAAAAACTTGCAATTCTGTCAGGCCCGACACTTGCAAAAGAAGTTTTGCAGGGAAAACCAACAGCAGCATGTGTTGCGTGTGACGATATTGAAACTGCACAATTTGTTCAGAAAGCATGCAACGTACCAAACAGATTTCGCTTATACACAAATACGGATGTCATAGGAGTTGAACTTGGCGGAAGTTTGAAAAACGTTATCGCAATAGCATCAGGGTTTGCTCATACAATGAATCTTGGGGATAACTGTTCCGGAACACTTTTGACAAGAGGAATGGCTGAAATTGTCAGAGTAAGTATTCAACTCGGGGCAAATCCATCAACATTATACGGACTTTCAGGTATGGGCGATTTGATTGCCACCTGTTCTTCTCCGATGTCAAGAAATTATACAGTTGGTTCAATGCTTGCAAAAGGTAAAAAAATCAATGATATTTTGGCTGAGTTGGGTTCGGTTGCGGAAGGTGTAAAAACATCAAAAGCGGTTTGTGAACTTGCAAAAAAACTCGGTATAGAAGTTCCTGTTTCAAATGCTATATATGAAGCAGTTTACACAGATATTACCCCCGAAGAATTGTTGTCAAAACTTATGAACAGAAAACTGAAAGAAGAAGAAAGATACGTATAATGAAATTTGCCGTAAGATATTTGAAAAATACATATTATCCGCTGATAGTACCCGAAACCATTGATTTGCAGGACGGTCAAATGGTTATCGTGAGAACGGAAAAGGGAGAAGAAGCCCTGAAAGCGTTCATTGTAAATTCACAAATTGAACAAATCTGGGAAAATTCAAAAAATAAACCCGAACCGTTAACAGTTATAAGGGTACTCTCTCAGCGTGATTTGCAGACTCTTGATGATATAAAAAAAGAGGAAGTGGAGGCATTTTTCAAATGTCAGGCGCTTGTTAAACAGCATAATCTTGTTATGAACCTCGTTCAGTGCCGCATAACTTTTGACAGGAGAAAAATAACATTCTATTACACTGCTCCCGAAAGAGTTGATTTCAGAGCGTTATTAAAAGATTTAACCCAGACATTCACCAGAGTAAGAATTGATTTAAGACACATCGGAGTTCGTGACGAGACCTCAATACTTGAAGGTGTCGGGCTTTGCGGACAGCCGTTCTGCTGCTCGAGTTTTCTGAGAAAATTTGCAACCATAAATGTAAAACTTGCAAAAGATCAGGGAATGCCTATTGCCCCCGGAAAAATCTCCGGAACCTGCGGAAGATTATTGTGCTGTTTAACTTATGAATATTCAAATTACATTGATGCCGCAAAAGGTATGCCCCCTATCGGAACATCGGTTATGACAACGGACGGTTTGGGTAAGGTTTGCTATCTGCAGTTTATGAGCGGAAAAGTTGCCGTAAAATTAGAGGACGGTAAAACCAAAGAATTCGATAAGTCCGATATTGAAATAGTTGATGCTGATGTAAATGTTGATATTGATGATGTTCAGACAATTACAAATTACGGGGAGGAAAGCGCTTCCGCTCAGGATTTGAAACAGTTAGAGGATGACCGCAACAGTTCAACCGGAAATATTTAATCAAAATTGTCGCAAATACAGACCGGAACAATTTTTCCGTTGTGAACCGTTAAATCAGGACAGCATTCACAATGATCAACCGTACCGTCGGGATACAGGTTTGCAGGTGACTGCACAAGTATTCTTTTTATCAGTTTGAATTTATCATAACTTTTTAACAAAAAGCCCAGTTTCTTTAATAAACCACCGCCATATATCCCGTTTAACAGAATTTGAGCAGAGTTTACAATACAATTTTGCGGATTAAAAAACGGATAGACACCGTGTTTTTCTTTATACATTTTTAAATACTTTTTCTCAAAACCGCTGACTGCAAGAGACATTTTGTATTTCAATTGTGCATTTTTAAAACTTGCGGCAGTTACAAAAGACATCCAGCGTGGTGTTTTTGTATCAATTTTTCCGGTCAGATAACAATAAGGAATAAAACCCTCCCCGTTCAAAATTTCAACAACTTCCCTCATTTCAACTTCTTCACTTATGTTGCCCGTTTTTGTTTCTCCTGATATTGCTTCGGGTAGTTCTCCACGAAGTTTTCCAAGCCCCTGAATATCACGGTATAGCGTAATTAGAAAATAATTTACATAGTATGAATTTATAAAGAAATTAACATTATCCATAAGTTCTGAAAGGTGAGATTTCGTAAGTGTCATACTGATAGCGGCTTCCATCCCCCACTCTTTAATCATTTTCGCTTTTTGGGTTTTTAATTCATTAACCTCATCGAAAGATGTATTATCTTTCAAAT
>CAMHMW010000107.1 GCA_946186335.1 uncultured Candidatus Melainabacteria bacterium | reverse complement strand
ATACGTTGACACCGGTAACATTGGATATAACAAGCAGAATAAGGTTAAAAACCAGAAACAGTACAAACAGTATCCGCAAAACTATTCTAACCATCACTTTCTCCTCTTTTGTGTTATGTTAGCACATTTTAACACTTATGTCTAATATTACATATATCTTATGACATTCTGTCTGTGTTTTGCTTATTATTATTCGGCTTGACTGTCAAGACATTTATCATAGGAAGTACTATTCCCAACGCTGTCATTGAATATGCAAGACCTGATGCGTGAGCAAGATTCAATTTCCACATATTTTTACTTGCAAAAGATTTTCCTTTTGCTGCGATTTCATTATGCGATTTCAGGGAAATATCATTCAGCCAGTGTCTTAAACCTTTACCGTCTTTTGAGATATTAAACAGATTTTTCTTTTTTTTATCAAGCAAATTAGCAACGCCTTTTGCTGCAAATCCGCCGAAGACAAGCCAGTTCAGAAACCCGAAATAATCTCTAAAGGTTGTTTCTTTGAGTTCTCTTTCGTTATCCGATGCCATAAATCTTCCGATAAGTGTTGCCGCATACACTGTTTTTATTGCATTTCCACTTGTAACAGGACCAGTTAACTCTATTTTTTTCAGAAAATCTTTCGGAGATTTAACTTTCATAACCGCAATTGTCAAAGCAGCCATTCCGACACTTGCTATAATCTTTTTCAGCAAGAACAGTTTTGAAGTATTTTTCGTTGATTTTTTATTCGTAATATTTTCGGAATAATCCGCATCTCCGACAAAACCCTTGGTGCCTGTGCGTTTTTCGGTAATCTTTCTGTTTATATACTGATTAGAAAGCCCCAAGGCGGAGGATAACGATATTGCACCAAGACTTTTTATTTTGTTTATCTGACGAATTTTTGATATTGCTTCCGTATTATTTACAGAAGTATTTGTAAACACGTTGTAACCCAAATCAACAGTATCCCGCAATATTGCGCCCATTGAGGTTGAAAAATCTCCCGCATGAACCTTATCTGTTTTCAGGGCATTTGTCAGGCGGAATTCAAGAATTTGTTTAAGATGTTTTGTATCACGTTCAGATATTGTTTTATCATTAATAAGTTTTGATATAAGAGAAATAATTGATGATTTACTTTTTAGTTTTTGATGAATATTTTTAAAGTTTTTATTATCCCAGTTTATTTTTGACCATCTTTCTTCATCAGCCCATTCAATATTATTCCATTTTATATCCGCAAATTTAACTGTTTTTTTACCGTCTTTTCCCGATAATTTATTCAGGACATTTTCAACATATTGAGTTGTGTTTTTGGAATTGCCGTAAACATCTTCCAAAAAATCAAGACTCGCATTTGAAAACCACGAATTTGTATTAATTTTGATATTCGGTTTTATTAGTTTATTTGCTATTTTTGCAATTCCCCTAGCAAAAAAACTGGCTGAAAGGCAGACAATAATTGTTCCGGTAAATTCCCTGAAAAAAGTTTCAGCAGCGGAATATTTATTTCTTTCTTTTGCTTCGATAGCGGTTCTCGGGATAACCATAGAAAACAAATCAATTCCGACAGCATTCATCATAGGGTTTGTATCAAGCATTCGCAGAGCCGCAGTTGCAGTTGTATCCAAAGCACCCGTGTACGTTATGTTTCTTTTACTGTTTAAAGGGGTATATGTTCTGTTGTCAATATTTATCATTTTTCCTCCGATATTAAATCTGACTTATATCTGCACACAAAAAGAAAAGCAGAACTCCCGATTACATATAATCGGGAGTTCTGCAAATTAGTGTACTTAAAACTTTTTATATTTAGCACAATACAATGCGTATGTCCCGACAACGAGCCATACAACAACAAGTATTAGATTGTGCAAATAAATTACTCATAAAATTTCCTTTGAATAAATAATTACATAAAATATTATTTTTTGTCAACAGTTTATTGAATAATTCTTCTATTTATATTTTAATAAGTTCTGACAATTAACACATACAGGAAAATAAAGCATGAAAATATTAGTAGGATTATCGGGCGGTGTTGATTCATCTGTTGCCGCACTTATTTTAAAACAACAGGGACATGAAGTCATCGGGGCTACAATGTCCATCTGGGGAAAAGACGGCATGGCTGCAAAATCAGGACATAAAAACGCCTGCTACGGGCCCGATGAAAAAGAAGATATAGAAGAAGCAAGAAAGATTGCCGGACAAATCGGTATTCCGTACTACGTTTTTGACTGTGTTGAACAGTATGAAAAAATCGTACTCGAAAATTTTAAATCCGAATATTTGCAGGGTCACACACCAAACCCATGCGTCTGGTGTAATGCGCTTGTAAAATTCGGAGTATTACCGCACATGGCTCGTCTTAACGGAATTGAATTTGACAAATTTGCAACAGGACACTACGCAAGAGTTGAAAAAGAGGGTGACAGATACCTCTTAAAATGCGGAATCGCACCTAAAAAAGACCAGTCATACTTCTTGTATCGTCTAAAACAAGA
This sequence comes from uncultured Candidatus Melainabacteria bacterium, assembly GCA_946186335.1. GTDB lineage: Bacteria > Cyanobacteriota > Vampirovibrionia > Gastranaerophilales > Gastranaerophilaceae > Zag111. The sequence continues at coordinate 3,744 of CAMHMW010000107.1, read as the reverse complement.
ACAACTTTCAAATATAATTCTCCCGCTCGGGACTTTCTCCAAAGACCAAATCAGACAAATTGCAAAGGAAAACGGACTTGATGTTGCTGAAAAAGCAGACAGTCAGGATTTTTATGACGGAGATTATAATGAACTTTTAGGAATACAGGAAAAAGAGGGTAATATTGTTGATACCGAAGGTAAAATTCTCGGTAAACACAAGGGTATCTGGAATTTTACTATAGGTCAAAGGAAAGGTATCGGTGTAAGTTCAACCGAACCGCTTTATGTTTTGGAACTTCGCAAAGACACTAATGAAGTAGTTATAGGTCCTGCTGATAAAACTTTTAAAAAATCTCTTATTGCAGCAAACCTTAACTGGATAGGAATTAAAAATTTAACACGAGAAAGAGAAGTCCTTGCCAAAATACGTTCAACCCAACAACCGACATCCGCTGTCATACGTCCTGTCGGCGACAGAGTGGAGGTCGTTTTTGACGATTTACAAAAATCTATTGCAATAGGACAATCCGTTGTATTCTATGATGAAGATACGGTCCTTGGCGGCGGAGTTATTGACGAAGTAATTTAAAACTAATTCTTCCCTGACATTTTCCTTTTTACAAATCTGTTCACGGGTTCTTCCACAAAATAGTGAATCAGCATTGCCACAACTATCAGACAAAGCAGATACAGGAAAATCGTAAGCGGCAGGTGTGCCTCAATTAGGGCTTTATTATGCCGATATATTGAATAGCAAAATATATATTGTACAAGCGTGTGAAAAATGTATATCGCATAAGAACTGTTGCCAAGAACAGTTGACAAGTTGTTGTTCAGAATATTTGAAATAAAGCCCTTATTCCTCAGAAAAAGGAAAAATAACACCGAAAACATTCCCACATACAAAAACGCCGATTTACCCGGTAATCTTGTTGTGAAGCCGAGAAAATAAACAAAAAATGCGATCAAACCCGCTTCACAGAAAGAGATTGCCGCTTTTCCGATTTTTGAGCATTCCTTCAGCAAATCAGTTGTATATAATTCATTTATAAAATAACCTATACCCAGTCCGTATAAACCGCGCAGCACTCCCTTTTTTACAAGATATAAGCTGCCAAGAACCCCGCCTGTATCATAATTGTTCCACTGCAAATATATCCCCAGACTGCCTATTGTAACCAGCCAGACAATTAAGTTAAGATACTTTTTGGGAAAGATTTTTGCAATATAAAAATAGAAAACCGAAACCCAGAATAAAACAGGGATAAACCAGTGTGTACCATTTAGTGTCGGCGGTGCAAACCCGATATTACTCAAAAGCAGCGCCCTTAATATATAATAATCAAACGGCACAACCTGATTACTGATAAAATAGAATATTCCAAGTAATATCAAGAATAACCATATTAACGGAGCCAGACGCAAAAACTTCTTAACTATAAAATTAAAACTGCTTTCTTCCTTTTTATAATGATTAAACAGAAAAAATCCCGAAATAATAAAGAAAAATTCAACACAAATATTCCAGTGAATCACAGACGGCACCATCGTTTTAAAAAGCGGAACTGCACCCCTGAAATGGAACAGTACAATTAGTACGGCAAAAATAAACCGTAAAAAATCAACGTTTTTTAATCTCTCATTTTTGACACTCATGTTTGATAACATAATATATCTTTTAATATGCTTACTCGTAATTCTTCTGATTTTAGAATATAACACGCTATGAGTAACTGTCAACAAGACATTTTATTTCTTGTAATATTTCTAAAAACTATTAGAGTTGCCGACAAGACAAACGGATTATCTCACATTCAGGAACTTATGAACCTGAGGGATAAGACGGGTGTCGTTGTGTTTTAAAACAAATTCGGTTAAGATTTTTTCACAAAAATCGGACTGAACAGACATCTTATTTCCGGCCATTTTGGGTTGCAAAATCAGAGGTAAATCATATTTATCCGCCATTTCACAACATTGCACGATTTCCTCGGATGTAATATTTTCATCAAATACAATTTTTGCAAATGTTTCAACTCCAACACATTTTGAGAAAAACTTTTCATGAAGATTTGTTGTATCAAGCCCCGTTGCTGATTTTAATTTAATATCTGCGGAAATTATATCAATATACGGTTTAATCTTACGCAACTCCTCAAAAAGCGTAGCATTAGTTTCAAGATATATTTTCGGAAAATCATGTGAATTTCTGCATATTTGCAAAAATTCTGCCAGAAAATCGGCACACATAAGCGGTTCTCCGCCTGTTAAAGACACCGAATGGAAGCATTTAAGATCGTAAGCGGAATTTATTATTTCAAATAACTCCCGAGGCTTATATTCAGTTCCGCTTTCAAATTCCGTATCACAATAATCACATTTAAGATTACACGAACAAAACCTTATAAACAACTGCTTATATCCGACAATCGGACCTTCACCCTGTACGGACGAAAATATTTCATTAATTTTGGTTTTCATTTACAAAATTCTTTCTCACATCATCTTTTGACAAATTTTTAAGTCGTTCATACAACTCTATTTCATCATCCGATAAATCCTGAGAAAATTCAATACTTACCGTAATAATTAAATCACCGACTTTTCCGTTTTTCTTTATACCCTGACCTGCAATACGGAATTTCTGCCCCGAGCATGTGTTTTTCGGCAGTCTTAACTTTATCGTTCCGTCAAATGTCGGAATTTTGATTTCTTCACCCAGAGCCGCTTCAAACGGGGTTATAGGCACATTGTAATATATATTCTGCTTGTCAAACTGAACCTTGGAGGGCATCTGTATTCTGACAGTTATGAGCAAATCTCCATTGGGCGCACCGTTTTTACCCATACCGCCTTCACCTTTAAGGCGAAGTTTTGCCCCGTCTTTTATTCCCTTCGGAATAGTTACGGTTATTTTTTTGCGTTTGGAAACTTCACCTTTCCCACCGCATTCGGGACATTTACCCCCGTTTATGAAACGGTGTCCGCCGCAGGTTGGGCAGGTCTGAGTGCTTAACACATTTATCACTCTTTTGCTGCCTGTTATAACTTCTTCGGGGGTAATTGTCACCTCAGTTGTGATATTTTGTCCTTTTTGGGGTTTCTTACTGTCATAAGCCCTTTTATTCTTTTTAAATTTTGCGGTAAAATATTTTATCGCTTTTATAAAATCAAACTCGTTTTTCTTAACATCAGGCTTTTTGACTTTTACCTCTGTTTTTGGAGGCTCGGGTTCGGGTTTTGGCTGTTCGGCAGTACTTTGTTCTTCTTTTGGTTTTTCCTGTTCTGTTTTGGAAGATGTTGTTTCATAATTTGTCCCGCCATGAGTTTTTGCGGTATTTTTATATTCTTCACTTGCTTTTGATGCGAATGTGGTTGATTTATGAACATTTGTTTTCAGAATACCTTTCAAGATATTATATCTTTGGCGTTCTTTTTCATCTGAAAGGGTTTCGTAAGCCTTTGTAATCATCTTGAATTTATCTATTGCATCAGGTTCTTTATTGACATCAGGATGATATTTTCTTGCCAGTTTACGGTAAGCTGATTTTATTTCGGTTGCCGAGCAATCAACTTCTACCTCTAAAATTTCATAGTAATTTAACATATTAAACGCCACCATACCCACTATTTAATGACATAAATAAAAAAGTCAACGGGAAATATATTTAAATAAAAAGGACAGTCATTTCGGACTGTCCCATATAACTTTTTACATTTTCCAATAATCGACTAACATACTTGCATATTCAACAACTTTAC